>CAIKZP010000154.1 GCA_903831935.1 uncultured Bacteroidota bacterium
AATTTTAATTACTAATAGAAATTGTAAATCATTGTAATATAATTATTTACATTTAAAATTGCATACTATAATTATTAGTAAATCAATTTAATAGTCAAAACACCTATTTATCTAATTAATTTAGTACTTGATTTTATAAAAATAACAATTGATTCGCAGATTTAATGAGAAAGCTCCCCTATTTTGCACTCAAATTATAAACAATGAAAAATTGGATGCTAGTAGTGCTTTTATCGTTTTTGTTCATGGCTTGTGCTGGCCCCAAATCATTTGAATATCGCGCAGTAAAGAATATTAAACTAGACCAATTAGGATTTGATCATACTAATTTATCCATGGAATTAGAGTATTATAATCCTAATTCATTTGGGCTTGATTTGAAAAAATTAGATGCCGATGTTTATATTGACAATCGCTTTTTGGGAAAGTTCAACCTCGACACAACCATGCATATTCCTAAAAAAGCAAACTTCAGCTTACCATCAAAAATAGCAGTTGACATGAAAGCAATGTATAAAAATGCTTTTAATATGGTGTTAAGTAAAGAAGTGTTAGTAAGCGTTAAAGGAACTACCAGGGTTGGTAAAGCCGGAATTTTCAGGACTGTTCCATTCACTTATGAAGGCCGACATAAAGTAGATCTATTTTAAATGACCTTTATTTTACTGAATTGGTTGAATATGACAAGGTTTTCGGGGCTGAGGTCCACCCCCATCAATTGCTCTTTTGCAAATTGCAGGTATCGTTTTATAGGCATCTTCGGTAGCTTTTTCTGAATCTGCATCAAAACCTGCATTATTTAGTGCCGTTCTAATCATATCTGGGCTAACCCTATCTGGAAAGTATTGTACCCTAATTTCCCCTTGTAGTAAATTGATTTTCCATTGAACAAGGCCACTTTCCATATTGGACTTATTTTCTACAATCAAGTATTTTTCTAATACTTCTTTGCATTCCCAGCACTTGAGATTCTCTGATTTTATGGTAATCCAAACTGCTTTGTCTTGCTGTGCATATAAAAATTTACCTAAAAACAAGCAGCATATAATTAATAAGATAAATTGCTTCATGGCTATTTATTTGAATTTATTAAATCCCTTTCCAATTGGCTGGATCTGTTCTCCATTGTAGTAACAACTTTTCAGTATCCGCAGAAATGGTACCTTTTTCAACAGCCATAGAAATAAGTGTGGCATAATTGGTTAAAGACAAATATTTAACCCCTGCTTCTTCGAACGCTTTGGTAGCAATATCAAATCCATAGGTAAAAATAGAGACCATCCCCACTACGTTTAAACCAGCATTTTTTAATACTGTCACAACGTCTAAACTACTTTTTCCGGTAGAAATCAAGTCTTCTATTACCAAAACTTTCTTGCCTGGTTCGAATGAACCCTCAATTTGATTACCCAAACCATGTTCTTTTGGTTTTGGTCGCACATAGATATAAGGAAGTTTTAATTGGTCTGCAGCCATTGCCCCCCAAGGAATACCTGCTGTTGCAACACCTGCTAATAAATCCACTTCTGGAAAAGCTTCAAAAATCAGGTTACACATTTCACTTTTTACAAAATCACGCGTATAAGGAAAAGACAATACTTTTCTATTATCGCAATAAATGGGGCTTTTCCATCCACTAGCCCAAGTAAATGGATTTTCTGGGCTCAATTTTACGGCTCCTACCTGTAATAATTTTTCTGCAACAGCTTTTTCGTTTGTCATAATTGCGAAGGTATAGCTTGAACAAATAATTTTGCTCGTAGATTGCATAATCTTATTCACAGAATATGGAAGAAAAACAAACAATAATTGCAGCAGGAGGTTTGGTTTTGAACGAGGCTAATGAATTACTCTTAATTTTTAGACGTGGATTTTGGGATTTACCCAAAGGAAAACTAGACCCAAATGAATCTATAGCCGAATGTGCCGTAAGAGAAGTGACCGAAGAAACAGGTGTTAACAATATTCAATTAGGAAAATTAATTGCAATTACTACCCACGAATATTTTGATACATATATTAAAGCAGATGTGAAAAAAGAAACACATTGGTATCATATGCGGGTTGATGGTAAGCCAAATTTAATTCCACAAACCACAGAAGATATAACCGCCATTGAGTGGACAAAAAACCAAAATTTGTTAGAAAGGTTAAGCAATACTTATCCTACCATTATTGAAGTAATTACAAAAGCAGGCTTGATATAAACTTTATCTTTTTTGTAAGATAGCAACAGTTAATCGACTGATACAAACCAATCTATCTTGTTGATCATAGATTTTAATATCCCAAATATGTGTGCTGCCTCCAATATGAACTGGTGTTGCAATGCCCGTTACAAAACCTTCCGAAACACCTCTTACATGGTTGGCATTAATTTCTAAACCAACGCAGTGAAATTTAGTAGGATCAATTACTAAACTTGAGCCTACACTACCCAAAGTTTCTGCTAATGCAACAGATGCTCCACCATGCAACAACCCATAAGGTTGTTTGGTACGATGGTCTACAGGCATGGTTGCTTTAATAAAATTGGCACCAATTTCTGTGAACTCCATACCTAATAAATCGCCAAGTGTATTTTTGCCGAAATCTTTAAAATCGGCTAATTGAATTTGTTGTTGGAACCAAATAGACATGGAAATAAATTATGAATACAGTGTATCAATTACCGCTTGTGGTAAGAATGGCGATGCATTACCTCCATTGCGTAAAATGTCTCGCACAATGGTAGAAGCAACTGAAGTATATTTAGGTTCTCCTGTTAAGAATATCGTTTCAATGGAACGATCAAGCGTTCTATTAGCATCAGCAATTGTTTTCTCATATTCAAAATCACTTACAAATCGAATGCCTCTTAAAATAAAATGCGCATTAATTTTTTTGCAATATTGAATGGTTAATCCTTCGTATGTAACACTTTCTACCTTGGGTTCATTTTTATAAATTTCCTTAAACCATTCCATACGTTGGTCTGCAGAAAACATAGGATCTTTAATAGCATTAATGCCAATACCTACATAAATTTTATCAAAGAGTGGTAATGCCCTATCAATGATATCAATATGCCCCAGTGTAACAGGATCAAATGTTCCAGGAAACAAACAAATACGTTGCATAATTAAACGATTAATTTTCTCTATTAGCAATTAAATATAGCACTGCCATTCGAACTGCTACCCCGTTTTCAACTTGGTTTAAAATAATAGATGACGATCCATCAGCCACATCGCTATCTAATTCAACACCTCTGTTTATTGGTCCAGGATGCATGATTACTATTTCTTTACCAAGTGAATCTAATAATCTTCTATTGATACCATAAGCCAAACTATATTCTCTTAAAGATGAAAATAAAGGCTGGTTTTGTCTTTCTAATTGTATGCGTAATACATTGGCAACATCGCACCATTGTAAGGCTTTCTTTAAGTTGTATTCAACTTTCACACCAAATGCTTCACTAATATATTTTGGAATAAGGGTTGGCGGCCCTGCAACCATTACTTCTGCACCCATTTTTTGTAATAGATACATATTGCTCATTGCAACCCTACTATGCATTATATCGCCTATAATGGCCACTTTTAATCCGGCCAATTGTCCGAGTTTTTCTTGCATAGAAAAAGCATCTAATAAAGCCTGGGTAGGATGTTCGTTGATACCGTCACCAGCATTAACAATGGCAGCAGGAATATGCTTGGCCAAAAAATGCGGCGCACCAGAAGCACTATGGCGCATTACCACCAAGTCTACCTTCATACTCAAAATATTATTTACTGTATCGAGTAGGGTTTCTCCTTTTGCAGCAGATGAACTACTTGCGGCAAAATTTAAAACATCAGCCGATAACCTGCGTTCCGCTAATTCAAACGACATTCTTGTTCGTGTAGAATTTTCGTAAAACAGGTTCACAATAGTAATATCCCTTAAGGAAGGTACTTTCTTAACAGGCCTTTGTAGGACTTCTTTAAATTGTGTTGCGGTAGATAGAATAAGCTGTATATCCTCAGTTGTGAGGTGCTTAATACCAAGTAAATGTTTGGTAGATAGTTTCATTAAAGGTCAAAGATAATGGTTTCAGTTATCCAATAGCATTACTTGTTCATTTTGTTCATTTTCATTCCACAAAACTGTTACCCTTTGTGAGAAAATGGTATCAATTGCTTTACCAAGATAGTCGGGTTGTATGGGTAGTTCTCGACTAAAGCGTCGGTCTACTAGCACACAAAGCGCTACTTTGGATGGGCGTCCATAGTCTAATAATGCGTCTAAAGCCGCCCGAATAGTCCTTCCGGTATACAGTACATCATCAACCAATACCACTTCTTTGTTCTCAATGGAGAATGGAATATCTGTATTACTGGCTATATGTAAACTTTTTCTAACATCATCTCTGTAAAAAGTGATATCTAACTTTCCATACTGAATGGTAGAAGGGTCAACGAGTTGCGCTAATTCTCGAACAATGCGGTCGCTTAACAAAATACCCCTTGGCTGCATGCCAATGATTACCGTGTTTTGCAAACGGGGATGGTTCTCCAATATTTGATTGGCCAATCTTTTTATGGTTAACGCAAGTTGTTCCTTTGATAAGATTATCTTCAAAACGTAAATTTTAATAAAAATAAATGCTTTCTCTGACACTCCAAACGATTATTAAGTACTTAGTTGATTAATTTGCCGGTTCAAATGTTAAGATTAGACCATATTACCCTTGTTCAATACAGAAATTACCTACAAAACTCCTTTGAATTTACAGAAAGAGTGGTATGTATTTGTGGTTTAAACGGAGCAGGCAAAACCAATTTGTTGGATGCCATTTATTATTTGAGCATGTCTAAAAGTTATTTTTCAAGGCCGGATGCAGCAAATGCGCTTCATGGTTTGGCAGGTTTTAGACTAGATGGCTCCTATCATTTACAAGGAGAATTACAAAAACTCGTATTCATTTTAAGAGAAAACAATAAAAAGGAATTGAGTTTAAATGACGAAGCCTATAAAAAATTCTCAGATCATTTGGGAAAATTTCCTTGTGTAATGATTGCACCTGATGATGTTTCTTTAATTAGTGGATCAAGCGAAGAACGCCGACGATTGATTGATACTATTTTATGTCAATTGAATAAAACCTATTTATTACAATTAATTGACTACACTAAATTATTACAACAGCGCAATAGTCTTTTAAAACAGTTAGCAGAAAACGGTTCTATAGATGAATCATTGTTTGAAGTAATAGACCAACAATTGTGTAGTAAGGGGAATTATATCTTTAAAGAACGTACCAATTTTTTAGTTGGTTACTTACAATTGGCAACAGAAATTTATACAAAAATTTCGGGCAATACCGACAATGTAATCATGCAATATGAAAGTCAGTTGGTGCAATCAAGCATGGAAGAATTGTTTAAAAAGAATCAACAAAAAGACCGCATATTACAAAGAACAAGTACTGGTATACACAGAGACGATTTGTCTTTTAAAATATTAGACCAAGTATTTAAAACAGAAGCCTCACAAGGGCAACGAAAAAGTTTATTATTTGCGTTAAAACTGGCAGAGTGGCAAGTATTAAAAGACCAAAAAGGCTTTACCCCAATTTTATTATTAGACGATGTATTTGAAAAATTAGATGAAAAAAGGATGTACCAATTGTTAAACTGGGTTTGTACACAAAGCGATGGTCAGGTGTTT
This sequence comes from uncultured Bacteroidota bacterium, assembly GCA_903831935.1. Lineage (GTDB taxonomy): Bacteria > Bacteroidota > Bacteroidia > Chitinophagales > Chitinophagaceae > Sediminibacterium. The sequence continues at coordinate 5,695 of CAIKZP010000154.1, forward strand.
ATTACCGATACCCATTCAGAGCGGCTGAAATTTCAAATGCACCATATAAACACGCAATTTCAATTGATTGAATTATAATTTAAAAAAGAATTACAACTTATATTAGCAATCAAATTTTGTAAGCTTATCTTTGAAATATGTCTGAATATCATATTGGTGCTGCCATTAAAGGATTCCTTAAAAAAAGTCATTTGAACAATGGCGTCCGCGCTGTTCAAATTGAAGAAATATGGGAAACACTCATGGGTAAAACAATAGCAAAATATACCGATAAAATAAAGATATTTAATAAGAAGCTCTATATACAAACAGCTGTTGGTCCACTAAAAAATGAATTGCAATTTCAAAAGCCACAAATTGTAGCAAGGGTTAACGAAGCATTTGGAGAAGAAGTTATAACAGAAGTAATTATCTCATAATTAATTAGTGTACTTATTTTACACTAATTCTAGGATCAATCCATCCATACAAAATATCTGCTAATATATTTACCAGTATAAAAAAAGTTGCGGTTATTAATACGCTACCCATCACCACTGGAAAGTCTAATTTCTCTAACGCATCTACTGTTACTTTTCCAATACCCTTCCAACCAAAAATATATTCTACAAAAAAAGCACCTGCTAATAATTCTGCAAACCAACCTGTAATAGCAGTCACTACAGGATTTAGTGCATTACGTAATGCGTGTTGAAAAACCACTACTGCTTTACTGAGTCCTTTTGCATAGGCTGTTCTTATATAATCTTGGTCTAAAGTATCAAGCATAGCACTTCTAGTAAGTTGTGTAATAATTGCTAGCGGTCGAATACCCAATGTAATTGCAGGAAGTATTAAATTTTTCAATTGTAATTGCTTGCCATTGAATGGATCAATTTCATATAAGCTACCTGTCATTTGTAAGCCAGTAAGATTGTGTAATACAAATCCAAATAGATACGCTAAAATAATTCCCATAAAAAATGATGGGGCAGATATTCCTAATACACTAGTAAAAATGGCACTTGTATCCATCCATGTATTTTGCTTAACGGCTGCAAGTACTCCTAATAATATGCCTAAAAATGTTGCAATAAACATGGCAGCAAGTGCTAGTATAATGGTGCCAGGTAATGCTTCAAACAAAACCGAACCAACCGCTTTTTTTGTTTGGTAAGACCTTCTTAAATAGGGAATTTTAAAACCTATTTTTTGGGCAATATTCCCAATAAAAAATCCATTCAATTGTTTGTCTGTAATTTCTTTACTTGAGTGAACACAAATTGGCGAAACATCATTTAAGTACAATGCAAACTGTTTCCATTTAGGTTGATCTAGTGCTAATTCGCGGCGAATATTTTGAAGGGTGGCACTATCTCCTGTTTGACCTAAAATTAATCTGGCCGGGTCTCCAAAACCTTGAAACAAAAAAAATACAATTACTACTACACCAAATAAAACAAAAGAACTGTAGGTGATTTTTTTTAGTAGGTAATTGAGCATATTGACATTTATTTCCAGTTCAATATTTGTTGCATTATTTTATTGGCATCGGTATAACTATATTTAAAAGCAATATTTGCTTTTTGCATAAAAAATATAGTTGGGTTAACACGAGCAGCTGTTTTGAGAACCGTTGCATCACATCTTAAAATAGGTAGATTGGCATAGTGCTGCTGTGCAGTAGAAGCATCGGCAGTAACTAATATTACTGAAATATGATTCAACTGTGCAGCTTTAATTATAGTTTCGATGCTTTGTTGCCAACTAGCCCATTCATTAAAGTCTTTTGCTAAAATAAGTAGGTATTGTTTGTTGTCAAATACAGCAGCAGTGCTGTCTGTACCACTTATTGTTTGTAATGAAAAATCTGCAATAGCCGCTTTTAAACCATTTCCTTTTTTGGCTAATACATCTGTACGATCTACATAAATATAGGTTGAATCAAAATCTGCTGGAAAATGGGCTTGGTCGAACTTTAGTTCTTGTCCATTTTTTTTATAGATAAAATTTAATGCAAAACTATCTGCTATAGCACCTTCCGGCGTTTTCATTTGATCTAAAATATTATTCCCTTTTTTATAAGGCAAGCAATCAACAATTGGTAACCGACGCAATACATAACTTTGTAGCCATCCAGTGCCATTTAAGCTGATTAATATAATTGCAATAGCAAAAGGATTAGAAATAGCAACTTGAATATTATTTCTATAAATGCATAGAATAATAATAAGTAACAATAATACTAGGTCTTTTGTAAAAGATTGTGCAGCAGTTAAAGGCAAGCAATCTCCAAAACAACCACAGGTTTTTATTTTACCCGAAAACAATGCATACCCAGTTAAAAATGTAAAGAAAATGATTAGTGCTAATAACAACCAACTAATGGTTCGAATTTGCCATCCTATAATTACAGCAACGCCTGTTACTACTTCAAAAACATTCATCAATAATGAAAAAGCAAGTGTGTAATCGTGAAGTGCATTCCAGCCCCATACTTCAAAAAATTCTTGCATTTTATAACTAAGTCCTAGTGGATCATTTGCTTTAACCAATCCAGAAAAAATAAAGAGCAACCCTACTATCCAACGAACAATGAGTAAGAAATTTTTCATGGAAATATAATTTAGTGTTTGCCCTCTTCAATTAATATCAAGGCAAAAATGGCATAGTTCAAAATGTCTACATAATTGGCATCAATTCCTTCACTAATTAAAGTTTCACCGTCGTTAGCCAATATCTGTTTTATGCGCAATAATTTAACCAAAATTAAATCTGCAAAACTTTCTTGACTCATATCGCGCCAAGCTTCTCCATAGTCGTGGTTTTTATCGAGCATGGTGTTTTTAGCAAACAAAACATATTGCTCGTACCAAGCAGCCACTTTTTCTACAGGAACTTCTTCCACTGCTGGATTGTTTAATGCTAATTGAATCAATCCAATAACAGCATAATTTACAATACCCTTAAATTCAGAAGGTATCCCATCCTGCACTTTTTGGGTTTGTTTATCTTGTATTGTTCTTATTCGCAAGGCCTTAATAAAAATTTGGTCTACTACAGAAATAGTCCTTAAAACCCGCCAAGCAGTGCCATAATCCTTGGTTTTTTTAATAAAAATATCCTGACATTGGCTAATTGCCTGATCGTATTGTAGATTCGTTTCCATTTTATGCTCCTGACGTTAAACGCTTATTAATATCTTTGATAGGAATGCAATATAAATGAATACTCAGAATGTTTACACTTAACTGCAAAGGAAGATTAATAAAAATAGAAGAACCGGTGGTAATGGGCATTTTAAACACCACCCCCGACTCTTTTCATGCGGCTAGTAGAACAAAATCGGTTGATGACGCAATTGAAAAGGCAAAACAAATGCTGGATGCTGGGGCAACTATTTTGGATATTGGCGCACAAAGCACACGTCCTGGCAGTGAAAATCTAGGTGCTGACACAGAATTAGAACGTATTATTCCTGTAATTGAAGCGATTTCAAAGGCCTTTCCGGAAGCAATTATTTCTGTAGATACATTTATTGCTAAAGTTGCAAAAGCAGCTGTAATGGCTGGCGCATCTATTGTAAATGATATAAGTGGTGGTTTGTTTGATGAAAACATGCTAACAACTGTTGCCGAACTCAAAACACCTTTTATTTGTATGCATGTAAGGGGAAATGCCAATACCATGCACCAAATAACGCCTTCCTCAAATTGCACACTTGAAGTACTCGATTATTTTATAGAACGAATTGCTGCTTGTAACAAAGCAGGCATTGTTGATATTATAGTAGACCCTGGTTTTGGATTTGGCAAATCGATGGATGAGAATTTTCAATTATTGAAAAACTTACAAGTATTCACCCAACTTAAAAAGCCAATTTTATTAGGCGTTTCTAGAAAATCAATGATCTATAAAACATTGAATGGAACAGCTGAAAATGCCTTAAATGGCAGTACTGTTTTACACACAATAGGATTATTAAATGGGGCAAGTATTTTACGTGTACACGATGTTAAAGAAGCGAGAGAAGCAATAATACTTACGCAACAACTATAGCAATAAATACTTATACAATTTGCTCATGTAAAATTGCTATTCAACAAAACAAATCTGCAAATTGCGCACTGCACAAATAATTAAAAAATAACAGGTATTAAAATAACAAGAGGCTGTTTCAATTTAATGAAACAGCCTCTTGTTATAATTAATTAATTGTACTAATTATTTTTAGTGATTTGCTGGTTGACCTTGATTTGGTTGACCTGGCATAGGTTGTGCTGGTTTTGGAGCAGGCACAGTTACATCTGTAATTTCAATATCAAACACAAGGTTTGCATAAGGAGGAATTACTGGAGCAGAACCTTGAGGGCCATAAGCCAACAATGCTGGAACCAATAAACGACCTTTTCCACCTTTACCAAATAAACGTAAACCTTCGTCCCAACCTCTAATAACTGATCCAACACCTACTGTTACATTAAGTGGTTGTCCTACCAATTTAGAATTGACCATATTAGAATCAAAGATTTTACCATTCACAAATGCACCTCTATATAAAATAGTTGCTTGCATGCCAGAATCAGCCATAGGCAATGTTCCTGGATTTTGAATTTCAACTAACACACCATTTTGTGTTGACTGTGTTTTCAATTTTTTGCTGTCTGCGTAAGTTTTTAAATCTTTAATTTCTCTAGCTTTTTCAGCATCCATTTCTACAGCATAATCTTTCATCATTTCTGGTTGACCAGGGAATGTTTTTAAGATATCAACTCTTCCAGAAATGAAATCTCCTTTTTTGAAAATATCATTGTATTCAACCATACCCAATTTCTTAAGGGTATCAACACTCATGCGAAATTCAATTTTATCTCCAACAGATGAAGTTGGTAATAATTCTGTGAAATTGTATTTACCTAAATGTGCAGTATCAAGTACAAAATATACTGGAATATGCGCGTAAGAAGAACTTAAAATTGAATCTTTTGCAGCCAATTTGTACTCAATATTGAGTTTAATAGACTGACCATTTTTTAAGGTTTCTTTACTTGTTCCTTTGGTTACTTTGTAAGCAAGGCCACTTGGTGTTTTTTCATATTGGTTACAGCTTGCAAACAATACAATCGCTAATAAAAGCTTGATGGTGTTTTTGATCATTTTTATTGTAGTTGATTTTGGTATTCAGTTATTACTTGTTTAAATTTTTCTAAAGCTATTTCTAAAGGCTCTCCGCTCCTACCACCTGCTGCATTTATATGTCCGCCACCTTCAAAATGTTTGCGTGCAAATGAATTCACATCAAAACTTCCCTTACTTCTAAAACTCCATTTACGTTCTTCGTCTCTATCTATTACCAATGCACCAAATTTAATACCTTGTATGGTTAATAAATAATTCACTAAACCTTCTGTATCACCCGTTTTAATGTCGTACCTATTTAAATCAGCGCGTGTAATATACATCACAGCGGTATTATATTCATACAAAACTTCTAATCTATTCATTAATGCATAGCCAATAAATCGAAGTCTACCTTCTAAAAAATTATCGTAAATATGTTCATGAACAATTGTATGATCTAATCCTATTTCCTTTAAATGTGCTATTGCCCTATGAACAGCTGCAGTTGTTGATGGAAAACGGAAGGATCCAGTATCGGTCATTAAGCCAGTATATAAACATTCTGCGATTTGCGTATTTAAAACTGCTGCATGGCCAGAACCAATTATAAAATCATACACCATTTCGCAAGTAGAACTTTTTGAAGTGTCGCTAACACCAAAATTAAACGCATCTTCTTGTGGTTGTTGGTGGTGATCTATAAGTATTTTAACACAATTAGCATCGGTTAAAGGCTGCTCTAAATGTTTTGTACGATGAAGGATATTAAAATCTAAACAAAACAATAAATCAGTTTCTTCAATGATTTTTTTTGCTTTTTCTCTATTATGTTCAAAATCTAGCACATTTTCAATCCCTGGCATCCATTTTAAAAAATCAGCCCAATTTGTAGGAGAAATTACCTGAACCTTATGGCCAAGTGCTACCAAAAAATGATATAATCCAAGCGCAGAGCCCATTGCATCACCATCTGGCTTCTGGTGCATAGTAATTACCACTTTCTTTGGTGTATCTAACTGGGTATAAAATAATGAGATGCTTTGCATATAGTGGCGGCAAAATTGCGGTTTCCGTCTTATTATATCAAAACAATTTATAGAAATTAACAAAAAGAACCGAAATCTGCGGTAAAAGACGGTTAATTGTGTAGTTTTGCCTCCCAAATTTTAATTGAATATGAGCAATCGTACATTTACCATGATTAAGCCAGATGCAACCAATAAAGGTTATACTGGTGCTATTTTAGACCAAATCATTAAAGCTGGATTTACAGTTAAAGCAATGAAATGGACAAAATTAACTGAGGAGCAAGCTGGTTTGTTTTATGATATTCATAGGGCAAGACCGTTTTTCCAAGAATTGGTTGATTTTATGATTAGTGGCCCTATTGTAGCGGCAATTTTAGAAAAAGAGAATGCAGTTGCAGATTTTAGAACTTTAATTGGAGCAACCAATCCTGCACAAGCAGAAGAAGGTACTATTCGTAAATTATATGCCGCTTCTATTGGCGAAAATGCAGTTCACGGAAGTGATAGCGATGAGAATGCTGCCATTGAAGGCGATTTCTTCTTTTCTAAATTAGAAAGATTTTAATTGGTTGGATATTTTTTATCCTTCAATAAAAAAGAGGATGTATCTGAATTAGATACATCCTCTTTTGATTTAAATAATGATCAACCGATTTATTTATTACACCAACTGATTTTATAATTCAAATGATTGTAATTAGAATTAAATAAATCGATTAATTAAGTTTTCTAAATATTCTTGCTTTCCACTGATTACTGCTGGCTCACCATTAGCAACCGCAAAATCTCTTAAATTTTCGAGGGTTAATAATCCCGCTTCAAATTCTTTTCCTTTACCAGTTTCGTAAGAAGCATAACGATCTGAACGGATTTTTTTATACTCAGATTGTTGTAAGATATTATCTGCAATAACTAGTGATCTTGCAAATGCATCCATACCACCAATATGTGCATGGAATAAATCTGCTTCGTCGGTAGAATTTCTTCTGCGTTTAGCATCGAAATTAATTCCGCCTCCTGCAAATCCTCCAGCTTCTACTATAATTAACATTGCTTCAACTAACTCATTAATATTGGTAGGAAACTGATCTGTATCCCAACCATTTTGATAATCGCCTCTATTGGCATCCATACTTCCTAATAAACCTGCATCAACTGCAGTTTGTAATTCGTGTTGGAATGTATGCCCAGCAAGTGTTGCGTGGTTTACTTCAATATTTAATTTGAAATCATTTAGCAAATCGAATTGGCGTAAAAATCCAATTACAGTTTCTACATCATAATCGTATTGGTGCTTGCTTGGCTCACATGGTTTAGGCTCAATAAAGAAAGTCCCTTTAAAACCATTTCTTCTTGCATAGTCTTTTGATGCATGTAAAAAACGGGCAAGATGTTCTTTTTCTTTTTTCATATTGGTATTCAACAAAGTCATATACCCTTCTCTTCCACCCCAAAAAACATAGTTCTCACCACCTAATTCTATGGTTGCATCTAATGCTGCTTTTACTTGTGCCGCACCATGAGATAATACATGAAAATCTGGATTGGTTGATGCACCATTCATGTATCTTTTATTAGAAAACAAATTAGCTGTGCCCCACAATAATTTCACACCACTAGCTGCTTGCTTTTCTTTTAAATATGCTGTAACTGCTTGTAATCTTTTTTCGTTATCAACTACATCATTGGTATAGTCTACCACATCTACATCATGAAAACAATAGTATGGCAAACCTAATTTGGTAATAAATTCAAACGCAGCATCAGCCTTATCTTTTGCTCTAGCAACCGCATCATTTTTTGCGTTCCATCCATAAATATGAGTGGGTTCTCCAAAAGGATCTCCACCGTTTCCAACAAAACTGTGCCAATAAGCACATGCAAATCTTAACCACTCTTTCATTGGTTTTCCAGCAACGATTCTAGATTCGTCGTACCAACGATAAGCCAATGGGTTGGTTGATTCTAGGCCTTCAAATTTAATTTGACCTACACTTGGAAAGAATTCTTTTTCTCCGAGAATTACTGACATAATTGTTTTTTTTGTTAAGATTAAAATATAAAATTAATTAGTTAATTGTTTTGTTAAAACAGATTTCCAATCTTGGTATAAATCGTTGTATTGCTCAGCAGCATTGGGTTCTATTATTTTCAATGGCTTATTAATGCTGAAAGCTTCTTTACTAGATGCATATACACCTAATCCAATTCCTGCACCAATGGCAGCACCTACACTCCCATCTGAATTGATTAATTCTACAGGTGTATTGGTTGCATTTACAAATGCTTGCGCAAATACATCACTTAAAAATAAATTCGCTTTACCTGCTCTTATGATGGTTGGCGTAATGCCATTCTCGCGTAAAATATCTAAGCCATATCTAAAAGCAAAAGCAATACCTTCTTGAGCAGCTCTAAATAAATGTGCAGGGGTATGTTTATTTAAATTAATATGGTTCATGTGTGCATCAACCGTTTTGTTTTCAAGCATGCGCTCTGCACCATTTCCAAAAGGCAACAACACTAATCCATCACTGCCTGGAGCAATGGTGCTAGCGGCATCGTTCATTTGTTGGTAAGACAATCCCGCACCGGCAATTTGTTTGATCCAACTATTTAAAATACCCGTTCCATTAATACATAGTAATACCCCAATTCTTTGCAGTGTACTAGTATGATTCACATGTGCAAAACTATTTACACGAGATTTTGCATCGTATTTTAATTGATCAGACACGCCATATATTACGCCTGAAGTACCTGCTGTAGCAGCCACTTCGCCCGGTTCCATTACATTTAAAGACAAGGCATTGTTGGGTTGATCTCCCGCTTTATAAGTTACAGGAATCCCTTTAGTTAATAATAATTCTTCTGCAATGGATGCCGAAATTTGTCCATGACTAGCAAATACATTTTGAATGGTTGGAATAACCGATTCATTTAAACCATAATGATTGAACACATCTTTAGACAATTCGTCTTCTTTAAAATCCCAAAAAATTCCTTCGCTTAATGACGAAATACTAGTAGTAAGCGAATTGGTTAGTTGAAGGGCAATATAATCGCCGGGTAGCATGATTTTATTAATCTGTGCGAAGATTTCTGGTTCATTATTTTTAACCCAAGCCAGTTTAGACGCTGTAAAATTTCCTGGTGAATTTAATAAATGGCCTAATGATTTTTCTGCTCCAATGGCTTCAAAGGCTTGATTGCCCAATTCTACAGCCCTACTGTCGCACCAAATAATACTATTTCTAAGTACTTGTTCATTTTTATCAATACATACCAATCCATGCATTTGATAGGCAATACCAATGGCAGCAATATCGGATGGATTGTATTTATTTTGGGCATGTGCTTTTAATATAGCCAATTTGGTGTGTTTCCACCAATCTTGGGGAGATTGTTCTGCCCAGCCCTTTTGAAGCGAAATTATGGGCGTTTCTGTATCGGGATATTGTACCGACACAAGTGTTTCTTGGGTTTGCGCGTTTATTACGGCAACTTTAATGGAGGATGTTCCTATATCAATTCCTAATAATAACATGTATGATTTTTATGACTATCTCAAAGTAATGTTATTTTACTCAATATATAGTCACTCATAGCAAGGAAATCATTAAAAACTAACAGTTGTTTTGTGCTGAATAATTTGTTGTAATTCTTTGGCAGAAGTTACACCAGACTTACGCCATAATATCTGTCCTTTTTGAAATACAATTAGTGTGGGCACCCCTTGAACCTGGTAAGCTTGAGCAGCAGCAGGATTTTTATCTACATCTATTTTAATAATAGTAACAGATTCTTTAACGGCTAGTTTTAGTTCTTTTAAAATTGGCGCCATCATTTTACATGGGCCACACCATTCAGCCGAAAAATCAACTAACACAGGCTTTTCGCCATTGATTAAATTTTGAAAATTATTATTAGGCATGTTTTTCTTTTTTAAAAATTCCAAATAATAAGGCACCCATCAAAGCAAAATAAAGGGTACTATTAATGGGTTTTGAAGTAATCATACAAGTACCACTACTACAACCTATTTGACTATAATAAGTATACCCAGCAATTGCTCCAATACATGCGCCTATGATGTACAATAAATTATTGTTAAACCACTTCTTCATAGTCAATGTCTTTAGTTGATTCAATTGTGGTTACTTTTTTTTGGGGAACGGCACACCCACCAACACCACAACAACCAATATTAGCTAATGCCATACCAGATAAAAAAATACCAGCCAATGCATACATATATTCTTGTGCCTGAATACCTTGCACTAATATAATTCCGCCTAAAACAAGACGCAAAGCACGCATTAAATTCCAATTCTGTAATAGGTTATTCATGGTAGCAAAATTACTGAGAATACAATCTATTGCGTGTAACAATTGTCACCAAACCCTATTAGTCAATTTTTTATCGTTTATTTGTTGGATACACAACAATAGTATTATGATGAAGTACGAAGAATTGGTTAAAAATCATTCCGGAAAATTAATTGACCAGTTAGTTGCTTGGGTAATTAGTAAAGATCCAGTGGAAGTTTTGTTCAACTTTATGGATGAAGACCAATGGGCTATTATTTCAATGCACCAATATGAAGAAGATACCGAAATATCACTTCGATTACATATCAACAATTTTTACGACTTGTACTTAGGTTATTACGACGACGAAGATGAGTTTTTTGAAATCATCCATCCACTAACTGAAGAAGAAATTGAACAACTTCCTATTGGATTAAAAAAAGTAATGAAAAAAGTATTAGACGACGAAAAAGGAATGCGACTATCAGGCAATTTCTTGTCTAGATAATTCAAACTTTTTCATCGCCTAAAATTATATTGCTGGATCATGAAAAACCTTTGGGGCTATTATTGATTCAACAGACAGTTTTTCAATTCCTAAAGTATTGCACCATCCCAAAAACTTTTCATGAATTTCATTTAAAGTTTCTTTTTGTGCTGGGGTTAATTCTAATACATGCGCACGACTAATGGTTCTAATGGGTAATCCTCTTTTTGCTAAAAAGTATTTGGCACTCATAGGATATGCTATATGAATTAAAGGATCTACTTGAATCAATTCATTTTGCAACCAATCTACTTGTTCTTTCATTGCAGGATTTGCAGCGTTATTAACCATCCATACCAATATTTCAGGATAAAAATTTCCCGAAATAGAACTCATTCCTTTACCTCCATTGCGCATTACATAAGAGGCATTGGGTGTATGCGCATCAAAGAATTCAAATGAAGTATTGCCAGATTCTTTTAAAATATTCAGCTTCGCTTTTACTTGTGATTGGTCTATGGAAGTGTCTTTATGATAAATGAATCGCTTAGTTTCTAATAAAGTTTTAAATACATTGGCTGTGAGTATTCTTTTATAAGGTGCAGGGCATTCATATAATCCAAATGGAACACCTGGAGCAAGCGCTAACATTTGTTGAAAGTTGCGCAATAAAATTTCATCACTATCTTCAATATTTGCAAAATGACCAGTAATTAAAATCACTGCATCAATACCTGTTTCGTAGATTTTTTTTGCAAAAATGGCTTTATCCTCAATGGTTAAACCAAAAGATCCTGTAGCAACAATTGGAACCCTCCCTCTAACATATCTTACTATAAAACTGGTGAGTTCTAAGCGTTCGTCTTCGGTTAAACTATACATTTCGCTACTTAAACAATTGGCAAAAAAACCTTTAACCCCTGCTGCTAAATAAAAGTCAATCAATTTTGCAACTGCATCAAAATCAAGCTTTGCCTTTAAATTAAAAGGCGTAATCATTACGGGCACAAATTTATTATCCATCATATACAAATTGATTGCTATTTTTTTATAAAGCTTTTAAGTTTAGTGAGTAATAGACCAGAAAGAAAAATGGTTAAAGTGCCTACTACTATTATCATATTCTTGTGTAGTGCAATTTTTAAGTACGATAATTCTGGAGATAATTTATTGGAGAAACTAAACCAAATAATTACAATTACACCAATAATTACGGCTATGATTGCCTCGGTATTTTTTGTTTGTTTACTTATAATTCCTAACAAAAATAATCCTAGCATGCCTCCAGCAAATATTCCCGACAACTCCCACCAAACATCTAAAATACTTTTTATACCAATCATCGATAAACCAAAAACTAAACCAATTAATCCTACAATAATGGTTGATGCATATAGTATTACAAACTCTTTTTTATCTGAGGCATTATTTGAAAAATATCTTTTATAAATATCTTTTGTAAAAACTGTAGCAGACGCATTCATTCCAGAACTGATGGTGCTCATTGCTGCAGATAAAATTGCTGCTACTATTAAACCCAAGCAAACAGTAGGCACTTTATTTACCATAAAATGTGGCATTACTTTGTCGGCATAATCTGCTGGTTTAAGTTGTTGCATATACGTTGACACATCAACTGCGCTTGCTTTTAAACCCAATTTTTGTATGGCTAAACTATGTTTTAACGAATCTGCAATGGCTGGATTAACTTGATAATAAGCAAATAAAGCAGTGCCAATTATAAAAAATAATAACGATGCTGGAACGTATAAAAAAACAGACAACCAAACAGATTTACGAGCCTGCGAATCAGAAACGGCAGTATGGTAGCGTTGAATATAATTTTGATCCATCCCAAAATTATTGAGATTAATAAAAAAACCATAACAAAGCACTACCCAAAAACTACTCTCCTTAAAATTAAAAGCCGTAGTGCCTAAACTGAATTTATCATTTGATTTTGCAATGGCATAAATAGCAGTAACACCTCCAGGTATCTCCCAAATAATTAAAAACAATATCAGTAAAGCTCCTAATGTTTTAAGTACGCCTTGCACAACTTCTGTCCAAATAACTGCTTCTATTCCCCCTAAAACCGTATAAATAATAATACAGATACCCATCACCATCATAATAGAAGACATAGAAAATCCTAGAAGCGCCTGTAGGGTTAATGCCATGCCAAAAAACACAGATCCCATTCTTGCAAATTGGGTTAATAAAAAACAAATCACTGCATAGGTTCTAGCCCATGGTCCAAATCTTTTTTCTAAATTAGTATAGGCCGATATTTCTCCTGTATTTCTATAAAACGATACAAAATATTTAGATGCTACCCAGGCGGCAAAAGGCATTGAAATACTAAAAACAAAAGCATTCCAGTTTGTAGCAAATGCTTTACCAGGAACGCCTAAAAATGTATTGCTACTTAAAAATGTTGCATAAATAGAAATACCTATTGCCCAACCTGGTATTTTACCAGATGCTTTTGTAAACTGTTCGGTGTTTTGATTCTTTCTAGAAAAATAAAACCCAATACCTATCATGGCAAATAGGTATATGAAAACAATTGACAAATCAATAAAGGGTATGTTTTGCATGTATTGATAATAAAGTTCCTGTGGCAAGCAGTACTAAATGAATAATTAAAATTCAATCATAAAACTATTCTTAAATGGGCAAAGTTCTCTGAAGTGTGTTTTCTAAAATATGTACTATATTGTCATGAAATAGTGTAGTATTACTTATTTAATAATAATATTAGACTTATTTTAGTGGTAATTAGTAAAATAAGCATGAAGCCGCATTATCATAAAGTTCCCAAAAAACTTGAAAACTCGTTTAGCTTACGTAAAGATGTGTCGGCCAATTTTGATACTACTTGGCATTATCACCCTGAATTAGAATTACACTATATAAAACAAGGAGAAGGCATAAGATTTATAGGAGATAATATTAGTAATTTTTCGTCGGACGAAATGTTGTTATTAGGCGAAAACCTACCACATACATGGAAATCGCATGATGCCTATTTACAACCTCAATCAGAACTAGCGGTAGAAACAACCGTTATGCATTTTCTACCGAATTGTTTGGGCCAAGAATTTTTGTCATTACCAGAATCTTATCAACTAACCCAATTGATTGAAAAAGCAAAAAATGGATTGCTTATTTATGGAGAAACAAAATGGAAACTATTGGCATTATTAGAAGCCGCCTACAATGCAGTTAACCTTGAACGTATTTCATTATTTATATCTATTTTAAATACACTAGCAGAAACCAAAGAATACGAACCTATTACTAGCTCACATGCTTTTTATCAGTCAAACCAGTTAGAAACAGATCGGCTCAATCAAATATATACATACACACTTAAGCATTATATGAACAATATTAGCTTATCTGAAATTGCATCATTAAGTTGTTTGAGCGTTACTTCTTTTTGTAGGTATTTTAAAATGATGACGAACAAAACTTATACCGATTTTTTAACAGAAATTAGAGTTAGTTATGCATGTAAATTATTAATAGAAAATAAATCATTAACTGTTGAATCGGTAGGAAACGAAACTGGATTCAATAATGCTTCTAATTTTTTTAGACAATTTAAAAAGATGGTTGGCATTACACCAAAAGCATATAGAAAAAAATACATAGTAGGTTAATAAAAAAGTCTATTTTCAAATAATAAAAATATTTAATGAGAAATCGCAGAATAATATTGCCATATTTTATAGCCTTTTTTATATCTCTTATATCATACAATTCATACGCGCAAAGCAATGCTATTCAAATTAACTGGAATAGTTTTATGCAAGAGCAGCAACTACGCTGGGATTCTATTAGTACAAATTATTACACAGGAATATTGCTTGGAAACGGACGATTAGGAACAAATATTTATAAAGAATCTGATAATGCAATTCGATTCGAAATTGGCAGATCAGATGTTACAGACCAAAGACCACATTATCCAGACAGCGTTAGTGGAGAACAACTATTGTCAAAACCTAGATTGGCTATTGGAAAAATGTTATTACACACAAAAGGCAATATTGTAAATGCAACTATGCAACTAGATATCTACAATGCAGAAAGTACTGGCACAATCACCACAACTCTTGGTAGCATTCATTTTTATGCGATTGTGCCAACTGGTGAGGAAGTAATTGTTGTAAAAGTATTTGGCACTGGTGAAGAAAAAAACAACTTATGGGAATTTATTGCCGAAGAAAGTATTTCACCTAGAATTACTGCCCAGTCAAAAAAACAAGCTGCATTTGATTATACCAATAATCCACCATTTATAGAAAAGGATTCAGCACAATTTCACTATTGCTATCAACCATTATTATTTAGTGATGGCTATGCTACTGCTTATAAATTAATAAAAAAAGCCGACACTAGCACTTTGGTGTTAGCTGTTGGGAATGCAATTGATTTTAAAACAAGTGCAAAAAAAGAAGCCTTCAATTATATCAATAGTTTTTTTGCAAAAAAAGAAGCTGCTATTATTCAAGCACATCGTAAATGGTGGCACGAATATTCAGAGAAAAGTATGATTTCTGTTCCTGATGCTAGAATACAAAATTATTATACGATGGAACAGTATAATATGGCTGCAGCAACAAGAGCAGGAAAACCAATGGTAGACTTAATGGGCCCTTGGTTTAAAAGCAAAACACCATGGCCAGCTATTTGGTGGAATTTAAATACACAACTAGCTTATTCATCGGTATTTGCGTCTAATCATTTAGAAATAGGAAGGTCATTATTTGATGCCTTATATAATAACCGTAATACCTTAATAAAAAATGCACCAAAGCAATGGCAAAATGATGCTGCTGCAATAGCAAGAATATCTTCTTACGACCTGTATTCGCCAGTTACACAAGATGAAATTGATAATGGAAAATTTGAACCCGGAAATTTAACATGGACATTATTTTATTACCATAAATATTTCTTGTATTCAAAGGATTCCATTGAATTAAAAAATCGCATATTTCCATTACTTAAAAGGTCTGTGAATTTCTTATTGCATTTATTAACGAAAGATGAAAAAGGAATCTATCATTTGGCAAATTCTTTTTCACCAGAATATTCAGATGCCATTGATGCACATTATAGTTTAAGTGCCTTAAAATGGGGTCTTACAACATTAATTGCTACAAATAAAACTTTATTGCTAAATGACCCAGATAGAAAAAAATGGGAAGAAGTATTATTACACCTAACGCCATACTATAGTACCGAAATTGGTTACTTAATTGGCAAAGACAAACCATTATTAAATGGGCATAGACATTTTTCTCATTTAATGATGATATACCCTTACAGAGAAGTTTCATTTACAGATACTGCTACAGCTGCTGTGATGCATAAATCAATCAATTACTGGGAATCGTTAAGTAAAAAGTTTAGGGGATATTCTTATGTAGCAGCATCTTCTATGTCTTCACTAAATAATAATGGCAATAAAGCCTACCGATATCTAGATACTTTTTTAAATAGACATGCCGAAGTGAATGGCCTTTATGCCGAAGCAGGACCCTGTTTTGAAACGCCTCATGCCATGACGAATAGTTTATTAGAAATGTTATTACAGAGCCAAGAACCGCTTATTCGCGTCTTTCCTGCTATTCCTGATAATTGGAAAGATGTTTCGTTTGTTAATTTAAGGGCTGAAGGTGCTTTTTTAGTAAGTGCTTTGAGAAAAAATGCACATACTACAATTGTAATTGTTACCAGTGAAAAAGGTGGAAATACATCCATTGAAACTGATATAGCAGCAGCCAATATTATAGTTCAATCAAATAAATCTAAAGCAAATTATAAAATTCTAACCCAAAATAATAGATCAACTATTCATATCAGTACTATTGCTGGCGAAATAATTACCATTCGCGATAGAACAAATGCTACAGATATTATCAGCCCTATAAAACAAACAAGTTTTAGCAATCAATACTGGGGCTTACAAACAAACCATAAAGAAAGTGTTATTAAATTAAATAGAAAATAATTACTTACTCAAAGATTTATTATATCTAATTAGGGCTTCTAAAAAATAGTAATCGGCATAGATAAGTGGTGCATCAATTTCTGCGCCATGCGGAATACTGCCAACACTATGTTTTAATAAAAAATTACCATTCTCACCAAGTTTTGATCGATAGGTATCAGTTGCTAATGAATGTAAGATCGCTATAGCATTTTCTTTGTAGTTAGCACTTTTATTGCCAGCATAGTTTGCTAATTCAAATAAGGCAGATGCTGTAATGGCAGCAGCAGAAGCATCACGAAGTTTTGTTGTAACCATATAAGTTTTAGACCTAGGGCCTGGTGTATAACCTGCTTCTCCAATATTAAAATCCCAGAATGGTATTTTATCGGCAGGTAAAGTTTTTGCATTTAAAAACCAATCAGCCATACCTATAGCAGTTTTTAAAAACCGAATATCTTTTGTTTCTCTATAAGCCATTGTAAAACCATAAATACCCCAAGCCTGTCCCCTAGCCCATGTAGAATTATCGGAATAGCCTTGAGCCGTTTCTCTAGCAATTACTTTGCCTGTAATAGTATCATAACATACTACATGAAAGGAACTATAATCGGGTCTGATTTGATATTTCATGGCTGTTAAAGCATGCTGAACGGCTATGTGTTTAAAACTCGTATCACCTGTTTCTTTAGAGGCAAAAAATAGCAATTCTAAATTCATTAAATTGTCTATGATTACCGGAAAATTGTACGATTTATTATTATTCCAAGAATCAAACCTATTCCATGATTTAATACTTTTTGTTGTTTTATTATAACGTGTACTTAGCGATTTTGCAGATTGAATTAGTATGTCTCTATACATTTTATTCCCTGTAATTCTATAAGCATTACCCAAACTACAATAGGTCATAAAACCTAAATCGTGGTGTTCTGTAAAATTTTGAAGCGGATATAATTTTGTAGACCACTCTATTGCATTCTCTTTTAATACTTTGTCTTTAGAATATTCAGCGGCCATCCAAAGGTTTCCTGGAAAAAAACCACTTGTCCAATCGTATAGATCAAAACCTATCATTTTACCACTCTTGTCAATTGTTTTTGGAAAATGATTGGGTATTTTATTTGCCTCAACAACCATATATTTAAGTTGTTGTGTTGCAATATTTAAATTGTTTTCAATGAAACTGTCTTTATTACTTACAGGATAAAAAGCAGTTAAAGCAAAAACAAAAATTAGTGATAATATTAAAAATCGCTTCATTAGTAATTAATTAATAATTTAAACATTAGGGGTATTTATTAAAACAGGATCTATTTTTTTGGTGTAATTTGATAAGTATAAGTACCTGTTTTCGATATTTTTTTAGCAACTAACTTTAATCTATACAATTCCTTTCCCCAAACATTTGATAATCTTGGATCAGTTTGTGGTATTACATCGTAAGAAGCAATAAAATCTGTTGGATTATATTTTAAAATAATTGCTTTTGATTCTTTTTCAATAATAACCGACCCAACAGTAGATAAATTCGGTTTACCCCAAGTCATAAAATTAATTTGATTTGCTTCTTTCAAATCTTTTAATTCAAACTGATCAGTAATAATTAAAGCATTATCAGAAACTAGTTCATACTTACGATTCCAAGTATCTACAAACACGTCTTTACTATATGCACCAGCCATATCTAATGAAAATATATGTTTCAACGAATCAAATACCACATTTTTTGCTTTGTATTCAGCACCAAATTGTTGTGGCAAACCATTAATCATAGGAAGATTGTGGTAATTGCTTTGCATACTCCAAATAGAATAACGCTCATTGCTAAAAGTTTGTCTGGTATAGGTTCCTACACCAACATCAATGATTAATGGCATAGCATCTAAATAGAGTGAGAAAGTACCAACATCATTGTGATTATGGCTTTCAGCATTATACCCTGCCTTAGCCGCAAAGAACAAACCATTGCTAGTTTTCATATAGCAAAACTGTGTTTGTGGATACCAAGCATAAGTATTTTGAGGTAGCGCTGCTTTTGTTTGTATTAATGAATTATGATTTGCAATGTTTTCTAATGTTCTAAAAATATCTCTACCTGCATTTATATCATCTCCATTTTTTTCTCTAGAAATTAAATAGGCCGCAAAACTTTGCATATCTGTACTTTTTACTGCTAGCCCATATCTATAAATCGCACCTGCTTCTCCTCCCCCTTTTGCAGAAGCATCTGCAAAATTTACAACCCAACCATTTCCAACATAACTTTTAGCAATATACTCTCCCATATTTTTTATGATGGGCTCATTAAAAATAGAAATCTTGCCATTAGTGGCATTGCTTAGTAATTGTAAATAATCATACATTTTTCCAGCTGCATGGCCCCAGTAAGAAGGACCCTCTTCACAACCACCATCTTCATGATTGTAATTGATAAATTTATCTACCGATTCCATCGTGCGATAAACTGCTTTGGCTTGTTTGATAGGATTTTCTTCTAATAACAAATAACAGGTTAACATATTAAAATTGCACCAAGGATTCCAATTATTAACCATAGTACTTGGTTGTGCATTGAATGCTTGCCACCAATAATCACTTCGCTCCATGTATGGATCAAGTATTCTATCTTGTAAATTCTTTCTTAATTTTTTAGATATAATAGGATTTGATTTGTCGAATTCTTTATTAAAAAAATAATAAGTCCATGAAAGGAATGAACCCAAATCACCAGCAGTAAGATCAATTAATTGTTCATTAAAATCGGGCAAGGAACGTCTTGATTTTTGGGTGACCAAATGAGCTGATAATGCCCAAGAAGACATTTCACAGGTTTGCCAAACACCATTAATAATTTGTGGTATAAATCGTCCTTTACCTTCAGACAATTCTGCCATCACCAAATTACTTAAAGCAGTTAAATTAGATGTAAATGGCTTTTCCATTGCTACCCTACTTCCACTAGATTCAAATTCTAAATAATCTGTTGCTGTAACTACTTTCCATTCGTAATTCAAATGTTTTTCGCCTAATTGAATTAATTCAGTTTTAAAAGTACTAGTATATTTATCCCAACCGGCTCTATCGGTATAATTTGGATATTTAATCCATTGTTTATTTGTTACCAAACTTGTCTTTACAATTTCTAGAGATGCTTTTTTTTGAAGCAAATTTCTATAATCATGTGCATACAATTGAAAAGACAATAGTAAACAAACTAGTAACAAAACTTTATTAAACAAATTCGTTTTCATAGACTATTACATTAATCGATAATATTTCACATAGTCAACTTTCATGATTGTTGTTGTAGCTTTCTTTGTACCAAATCCACCACTAACAATTGGGCCAGCCCAAGAGCCTACTGCATAGTTCATTACTTCTGAACTAAGAATCATAAATTCAGACTTTTGAGATACAATTGTTTTATACTCCCAAGTTTGTACACCATCAACAAAAAATCGATAATAAGTTGGCGTCCATTCAACAGTATATAAATGATAAGCGCCACTATTTACACCTAAGTCTGCAGTTATAAGTCCTGTAGTTTTATGACTTGTTCCGTATCCATCCCAATGAAGATTATGGTGTGCACGGCCATCCTTACTTAAGGTTTCTACTACATCAATTTCCATTCCTGCTGTTTGAGGATCGCCAATTGGATTACCCATTGTGGCGCTTTGAACCCAAAATGCAGACCAAGATCCTGATTGATTTGTAAAAGCAATTCGGGCTTCGAATTTGCCATATTTATATTCCTTATTGGTAGATATCATTCCTGTATGATGCATCACCACACCTGCAATGGTATCAGAATAAACTTTTAATACTAAGTTCCCAGCTCCATCTGTTGAAACGGTTGTTGTATCGTTGTAGCCATCGTGTCTTACACCAGGATAACGGTGAGACCAATCCAACATATTTAATTGCGTTCCATTAAAATCGTCTTGCCACGCTAGCTCGTATTGAGCAATTACTGGAACTGGTGGCGCAATAGGTGTTTCTGGAGTAGTATCTTTTTTACAAGACAATAATTGAATGGCCAAAATTAAATATACAAGTATACTTCGCATGGAAAAATCTTAAGTATTAAAAATTAAGAGGTGTTGTGTTGATTAAACACAACACCTCTTAAGCAAATTACAATAAAGTTCTAATTAGGCCAACCTGCGTTTTGTTTCAAGTTAGGATTCCTTTCAATTTCAACTTGAGGAATTGGCCATGTATTCATGTAGTCTCCACCATAAGTGTATCCATTTGCATTAGTACCCCAAACTTGTTGTGCACCATTACCGGTTTTAAATACAGCAGTTTTCCATGTATTCCAACGAACTTCGTCGAAATAATCAATTCCTTCATTTACAAATTCTATACGACGTTCGTTTCTAACCCTATCACGTAAATTTGATTGACTAGTTACATAAGTACCTTTAGTAGCATCCGTTTGTTGTAACAAAGGCATACCAGCTCTAGTACGAACTTCATTTACTTTTAATATGGCTTCTGGAAGATTATTTAATTCAACTAATGCTTCGGCCCACATTAATAATACATCGGCATAGCGAATAATTGGAAAATCAATTGGTCCGTAACTTCTATTTAATAATTCAGTTGAATTTTCGTAAACAAATTTTCTGTGTAAATAATAAAAGAAAGTTTGTGTATCAGTTTGTAAATCGAAAGTTGGTGCAGTAGAAGCCCTATATGGAAATCTACTTATTACTTGTTGATTAGCGCCATTCAAAACACCGTTATAGGTATTATATGGAGTAATTACAGTTGCTGCTAAACGTGGATCACGATTCAAATAAGCTTTCTGAATTCTTGCCTCGTTACCAACTGCCAAATACTTTGTCATATCTGCACCACGACCAGTTGCTGCAGTAATTTCAGCAGCAGTTAAACCGTCTCTTAAATAATATACTTGCCTTGCAGCTGGAGCCATTGTACTATATCCTGGTATAATAGCATCCCAAGAAAAGTTAGTACCATCAATATTTTCATACATATCAACTAAGCTATTTGTAGGAAAATAGGTATTCCAACAAGAACCGAATGAAGAACGAGTTCCACATAAAAATTGTGTAGTTGAACCTAATCCATTTACGCCAATATTGGTTAATGGAAAAATCATTTCATCACTTTGTTCATTAACTTCTTTAAACAAAAGACTATAGTTAGAAAAAAGCGTATGACCTAAAGATTTTACTTGTGTAAAGTCAGCTACAGCTAAATCCCATTTTTGTGTATACATATATACCTTGCCTCTTAATGCATAGGCAGCGGCTTTAGTTGCACGACCAAATGCAGCATTTCCTTTTGCATATTTGGTAGGAAGATTGGGTTCATTGATACAATCTGTAAGATCTTTAATTACTTGATCCCAAACAGCTTGTTCTGTTGCTCTTGCTTTAGTTGCTTCACTAATTTTAAATGGTTCAAGATAAATGGGAACTCCTTTAAAAACTTGGTTTAATCTAAAATAGAAATAAGCCCTTAAAAATTTAGACTCAGCTATTAATCTTGCTTTTTTAGTGGCAACAGAAGGAGACTTTAAAGGAATATTCATGATAGCATCATTTGCGCGAACAATACCTTCATAAAAATTCTGCCAAGTACTACTAAACATACCATCACCAGGAGTTATTGTACCCTGCATTAGTGTTAGTGCTCCACGATTTTGACCAGTTAATGAGAATTGATCTATTTGATACAATTCTAAACCTGAGGCGGCAGCCGTATTTTGACCTAATCGCAAAGCATTATAAACACCATTTACACCTAGGTCTGTTAGGTTGTCTGAAGTCCACATGGTTTCAGATGCCAAAGCATCATAAGGGGCAGTATCTAGCAACGTTTTTTTACAGCTAAATAAACTTACCGCTATTAATAATATATAAAATGTCTTTTTCATTGTTTCTTTGATTTATTTCTTAGAAATTAACGTTTATACCTAAAGCATATTGACGCATTGTTGGATAAGCAATACCAGCACCTTCTTCAGGATCAACTCCAGGATACTTAGTAATCATTAATAAGTTTTCTCCAGAAATAAATATTCTAGCCCTACTTATTGTTGCTTTTTTAGTAATCTTTTCTGGAATATTATATCCTATTTGTAAGTTCTTAAGCTTAATCCATGATGCGTTATATAACCATCTGTCACTAGCAACACTACTGTTTTGTGCATCACTTGCTTTTAATCTGGTATAATAGGCATTAATGTTATTCTTTGGATCGTTCGCATCTAATGGATTGTAAAAATAGTGGTCTTTTATTACCATATTAGATAATGCAAATCCATTTCTTACAGTTGAGTTATTGTAAGTATCATTCCAATAATATTGGAACCCTACAGCTCCTGCCCAAACCATTGATAAATCAAAAGATTTCCAATTTAATTCTACATTAAATCCAAAAATATATTTTGGTAAAGTGGAAGTTGTAACAAATTTTTGATCATAAGAATTACCGTATTGGCCATCTCCATTTAAATCGGCATAAACCAAATCGCCATAATAGATTCCTGTAGCAGAAACAGTGTTTGCAGGTAATAATTTATATCCTGCAAGAATCATTGCTTTAGCCCAGTTTAAATCATCGATAGTTCTAATCATACCATCTTTAGGTCCACCATTTTTATTAACTGTTCCATCACTATTAGTATAGGTTCCTGAACCTTTGTAAACTTCATATACACGGAACTCATTAATTTTATGACCTTCCAATATACGATTGGTTCCTCCAGAAGATACTAAGCCAAGATTTGATTGAAACACTTGTGCACCAGTTGCATCAGTAACATATCCTTCTACTAATGCGCCTTTATATTTTGTAACTGTATTGGTATTGTAAGCAAAATTTCCAGAAACTTTATAACCTAATTGGCCAAGTTTTCCACGATATCCTAAACTCAATTCTATTCCTTCATTACTTACACCTGCAGCATTAATTACTGGAGCAGAAGCTGTACCAACAGTTAAAGGAATAGGAACAGTCGTTAAAATACCATCAGTTAAACGACGATACACATCTAACTCAAACAATATTTTATTATTTAAGAAAGCACCTTCTAAACCGATATTAGTATTGGTTGTTTTTTCCCATTGTAAATCAGGATTTGCAATACGACCAACAGCTAAACCAGAGTATTGAACATTATTAAAAGAATACAATCTAGTTGCGTATGTTGATTGCCAGTCGTAGTTACCACTCGCATTATTTCCAAGTTTACCCCATGAAGCACGCAATTTTAAATTACTCAACCAATTTTTTGTGCTACTCATGAACTTCTCTTCTGTTATACGCCATCCTGCTGATACTGATGGAAACAATCCCCATCTTGAATCAGGAGAAAAACGTGAAACCCCATCATAACGCATATTTCCTTCTAATAAATACTTATTATCATATGAATAATTTAGTCTTCCAAAATAAGAACGCATAGAATAATCATATTCTGTTCCACTTGTTGTTGTAGGTAATAATGCAGAACCTAAATTAGTAATTGTGTAATCAACTAACCCTAATTTAGAAGCACTAAAATCGTAGTAATTATAATACATTTGGTTATACCCTACCATTGCATTGATATCATGTTTACTTTTAATTTTAGTAGTATAGCGTAACACATTATCAAAAGTAGTTTGATAGTTTTTATCAAATCCATAATACGTACTAGCAGTAGAAGGATCTCCAGGAGCCGCTTTTAACTCGTTAGTTGCAAAATTCCATTTTTCTTGCGGAACTGCATGACTATTGCTTTCTGCAAATCGAGTTTGGTAGTTAAATCTTGTTTCAAAAGTTAAACCTTTTAATAAGTTAACAACCGCATACATCGTTGTATTAAAGCGACTTGTTTGGTTATCTCCATCTGTATTATACAAATATGCAAAAATTGCATTAGCAGTAGAAGATTCTTCTGGTGCTTGTGGAAAACCATATTTACCTTGATAGAAAGGAACAACACCCGGAGTTGTTTGCCCTAGGTATGTAAATGCTGATCCTGTATTACCCAATTGAAAGGTTTGAGTAGAGGCAAAAGTTTGCGTACCAAGTGTTAACCATTTAGAAACTTTAGCATCTAAATTTGCTCTTAATTGATAACGCTTTGTGCCAGTATTTTGCATAACACCATTATTATTCATATATCCAATAGATAATAAATAATTGATTTTATCTGATCCACCATTAATAGAGATGTTATGATTAGCCAATGCTTGGTTATCAAAAACTGCATCAGCCCAATCTGTATTAGGATAAGCAATACTATTTGGAACACCTAATGCATTAAGTTGGTTAGGTATTTTTGAAGCAGAATCCCAAGCATTAATTGTTGCAGCACCAAATATTGGGGTTTGACCAACATTAACCGCTCCTTCATTAATCATACGCATATGCGTTGCATAATTGGAATTATAACTAGGTAAGTTAATAGGACTTGTACTTGAAAAAATGCCATTATAAGTAACAGTCGTTTTATTCTTCTGACCTTTTTTTGTAGTAATTAATATTACACCATTACCAGCCAAACTACCATAAATAGAAGCAGAAGCAGCATCTTTTAATACTGAAATAGATTCTACATCAACTGGATTTACGGCATCCATACTACCAATAATACCATCAATGATTATTAGCGGCGAATTACTACTAAGCGTTCCCGTACCACGTATTAAAATACTTGCTCCATCCGAACCTGGTTGACCCGATCCTTGACGGGCATAAACACCGGCACTCAATCCAGAAAGAGAGGAAGATAAATTTGATGTTGGTCTATTTTCTAATTGTTTTGAAGAAATAGTAGCCACAGAACCTGTCATATTAACCTTTTTCTGTGTTGCATAACCTACAACAACAATATCGCCTAAATCAGTTGATTTGGTTTTAAGAACGATATTAACTGAGTTACTTGTTCCAACAACAGATTCTAAAGGTTCGTGATTTACTGAGGTAAAAACCAAAGTTGCACCAGTTGCAGCCTCAATACTGAAGCGTCCTGATTCATCAGTTTGGGCACCTACCGTTTTATTCTTAATTGAAACAGAGACTTGTGGAATAGGTTTTCCATTCTCATCGTTTACTGTACCAGATAGTTTTTTGGTTTGAGCCAATAAAATCATTGGCATACATAAAACCATCAAGGCAAATGTCATTTTTTTAATTAGACAAAACTTCCAATGTTTGGAGAGCAATCGCATAGGACAATCGTTTTAGGTGAATTAAATGTTGATTATTAAAAGTTAGATTGGAATCCAACTAAAAAATCTACTTTACAAAAATCTATTTTGTTTAACGAAATGATGGGTGAGCATTGTAAATATTAAGGGGGACTATTATAAAGAATTAGCCTTATTAAGTTCTAAAATGGCAGATAAGCATAGAATTTAATATAATCACCCTTAATATTTAAAATAATCACCCGTATGGGCATCTATTTAGGAAGAACAAATAGTTAATTTTAAACCCAATAGTTTCGGTTTAAATAAAGCAATTTTTAGCATGAAAATTCTACAATCATTTATAGCTTCAACTCTATTCATGCTTTTAACTGTATGTTCGAAAGGACAAATAGTAGAATTCAATCATATAACTAATGAAAATGGATTATCAAGTAATTCTGTATTAGCAATATGTCAAGATGCGCTAGGTTATATATGGCTTGGTACACCTAATGGTTTAAATAGGTATGACGGTACCAATATCAAAACATATAGCGTAAATAATAATAAGAACTTCCCTCCTAATATATATACCTTATATACAGATAGCAATAAAGACATCTTGGTAGGCACACACGAAGGATTAAAAAAATACCTAGCAGCAGCCGATCTTTTTATACCAGTAAAAATTCCAGGTATTCGAACCGAAGCAGTTACTTATTTATATGAAGATCAAAAAAAGAATCTATGGATTGGTACTTCAAATGGGCTATTTGTTTTAGACATCACTAGAGACACTAGTAAAATACAATCCTTTTATAGTTCAGATAATTCCATATCAATTGCTGCTAATTATATAAAAGCTATTTACGAAGACCACAATGGAACAATTTGGATAGGTACAATTAATGGCCTCACGCAAATACAACAAAGAAATGGCAAATGGCATTTTCAAAACTTTCGCAACATTTCTACCGATCAAGGAAGTTTAAGTGCTAGTTATATAACTTCAATTGTAGAAGATGGAATGCAAGGTTTATGGATAGGGACACTAAAAAACGGGGTTAATAGATTGGCTTTAAATACTGGTCAAATTAAAAGATTTCTATTTCAGAATAATAGTCCAACAGGAATAGTTAATAACAATATAAGGCAAGTTGTATTAGGACAAGATGGTAAAGTATGGATAGGTACACAAGAAGGTATCAGTATTATTGACCCGACCAACTTTGCAATACAATCATATCAACACGATCCAAAAAATAAAAAAAGTTTAAACCAAAATTCAGTTTATAGTATTTATCAAGACGCTCAAAAGTCTATGTGGATTGGCACCTATTTTGGCGGAGCTAATGTTAGTTATTCTGCTAATACAAAATTTAACCTTATACAAAATAATGAAGGAAAAATAGGTTTGAGTAATAATGTAATTAGTGGAATTGTAGAAGACAATAAGGCAAATTTATGGATAGGAACAGAAGGTGGTGGATTAAATAAAATTGATGCTCAAACAAAACAATTAACTGTTTATAAAAATATCATTAACAATGCTTCTAGTTTAAGTTCAAACTTAATTAAATCAGTTTATAAAGATAGAGATGATCAAATATGGGTAGGTACAGCGCAAGGTGGAGGTTTAAATCTATTTGATGCTAAAACTAGCACTTTCAATAGAATGTTGTTTGAAGAAAATTATGAAAAGAACGAGTTTTCAACACACAACGAAATACTATCCATTTTTGAAGATTCAAAAAATAGATTTTGGCTAGGCAGAACTCAAGGAATAGAATTATTTATTAGAGATAAAACAAATTTAATTCCAGTAAAAAACAACCCATTAACTGGTAAAGACAAAGAATCATTAAATGCTAAACTAAAAGTAGCCAGAACCTTTCAAGAAGACAATAAGGGAAGATTGTGGATAGGTACTAATTATGGATTATATCTTATAGATGGCAATTATGTTAGAAATATTTGCAAAAAAGATGCCGTTAATTGTATTACAAAAGACCTTAATGGAAATTTATGGTTTGGATTAAATGGCGGATTAGGAATATACAATTATAAAAATGGTAATTACAATCACATAAACAATATTCTACTATCAGAAAAACGGATATTGGGAATTATTGCTGATAAGCTTGGGAATTTATGGCTAAGTACAGATAAAGGGTTGATTAAATTTAATCCATTAAATAATTCCTGTCAAATTTATAAAACAAGCGATGGGATTGCCGCAAATGAATTTAACTACAACGCCTATTTTCAAAATAGTAAAGGTGAAATTTATTTTGGCGGATATAATGGTATAACCAATTTCATTCCTGAACAAATTGAAACAAATAATACCATATCAAAATTGGTATTTACAGGATTAAAAGTAAATAATGCAAAAGTTGAAATATTAGATAGTTATGGTTTACTTGAAAAAAATATCAACCAAACCACAGAAATAAAATTTAAATACAATCAAAACATTTTCTCTTTAGATTTTGCGTTATTAAACTTTATTAAAAGCAACAAAAACAAATACACATACAAGTTAATAGGATTTGAAAAAGAATGGACAGAAACCAATAACACAACAATTTCATATGGCAATCTCCCTTATGGCAGTTACAGGTTAATTGTTATGGGATCGAACAATGACGGAATTTGGAGTGAACCTTTGGAAATGAGCATTCGAATGTTACCGCCATTTTGGTTAACCTGGTGGGCTTATACATTTTATGGAATTATAATTTTAATGCTACTGTTTGTAATACATCGATTTTTCTTTTTCAGAGCAATGCTTGTGAAAGAAGAGGAATTACACCAAGTTAAAATGAATTTTTTCACCAATGTATCGCATGAAATATTAACGCATTTAACGTTAATTATGACGCCAATTGAAAAGGTTATTGAAAGCAAACAACTAGATGATTCAAATACACAAAAACTAAGTTTAGTAAAATCAAATACAACTCAATTATTAAGACTAGTTAGGGAGTTAATGGATTTTAGAAAAGCAGATACTAATCATTTAAAATTAGAAATAGGCAAATACAATTTGATTGAATTTTTACAAAGCATATTAAATAGTTTTCAGGAATTAGCCAATTCAAAAAACATTCAATTAACATTCAAACACAAAGAAGATCTTATAAATATTTACATTGACCAATCGCAGATTGAAAAAGTGTTTTTTAATTTAATTAACAACGCATTAAAATTTACGCCAGACTATGGCAAGGTTACTGTTAGTGTAGATCAATTAGACAATAAAGTAAATATATCTGTTATTGATAATGGCAGAGGAATACATCCAGAATACATATCTAAATTATTTACAAACTTTTTTCAAGTAGCAGATCATGGAAAACAAAATACTGGATATGGCATAGGCTTAGCATTGTCTAAAAACATTATTGAATTACATAAAGGCAACATTACTGTAGAAAGCGAAATCAATAAAAAGAATAGTTATACCTGTTTTAAAGTGTCTTTACAAAAAGGAAATGAACATTTAAAGGAATTTTGGCAACTGAATGATGCTATTACTAGTACTCAGCCAATTATCGAAAAATTGATCACAAATAATATTATTGCGCCAAACAATTCTAAACTAAGTATACTCATTGTAGAAGACAATTTAGATTTATGCCAATTATTAAAAGAAACTTTTGAAAAAGAGTATACTATTAATATCTGCAACAATGGACTAGAAGCCTGGAATTTTGCAATAACAGAAATTCCAGATTTAATTTTAAGCGATGTGATGATGCCAGAAATGAATGGGTTTGAATTATGTGAAAAAATAAAAACAGACACTCGAACAAGTCATATTCCTGTTATATTGTTAACCGCCAAAACAACAGAGTCTGAACAGATTGAAGGTTTAATTAATGGTGCAGACCTTTATTTAACCAAACCATTTAACAATAAAGCATTGGCATTAAATGTTCGAAATTTATTAACCCTTAGGAAGAACTTAAGAAACAAATTTTCTGAAGAATTAAATTCAGCCCCCCCAACAGAAAAAGCAGTAATAGATACTCATTTTTCTAGTACTATTGATAAAGATTTCTACAACAAATTAATTGATTTAATCCACGAACATATTGAAGATCCTGAGTTTGGTGTAAATATGCTATCTAGAAAAGTAGCCATGAGTGCCCCTATTTTGTATAAAAAAATAAAAGCACTAACAGATATGTCTGTGAATGATTTTATTAAATCAATCAGAATGAAAAAAGCGGCAGAATTATTATTAAAAAATGAACTAAACGTTTCGGAAGTATCTTATATGGTTGGATATAATGACCGAAAATACTTTAGCCGAGAATTTAAAAAACAATATGGCAAATCACCTAGTGAGTTTATGAATGATTTTAAAAATTCTCTTTAATTTAATTACTTAGAATTTTAACTGGCCCAAATAAACCAGAAGCTTGCAAAGGACTACTAGGTTTAAAATTATTTACAGGACACCAAGTTGGTCGTTCATTAACAGGTAATTTACTATCTCCAATTAATCTATTTACCCAAGTATTCACTACTTCAATTTTAATATCATTAGTACCTGGCTTAACCATTTTAGTGATATTTAATTTATAAGGAGCTGTCCACAATCCTCCAACATAAATTCCATTAACAGATACTTTGGCCATAGCTGTTACTGCGCCTAAATCAATAAAAGTTTCTTTATTAATATCCTTTTGGTTTATTTGAAATGTAGTATTGTAAATAGCAGTTCCAGAATAGTATTTTATTCGATCATCGGTAGATTTTGTCCAGTCTTGTAAAGTATCAAAAACAACTTGTTCGCTAGGCCCCCTTTGAGCAGCACTAAAATTCAATTTCCATGGACCCTTTAATTGAGCAACTGTTTTTGGAATGGGGAAATTTAATGAAATGCTTGATCCTATTGCTTTTTGAGCTGGTTTTCTAAAAACAATGAATACACTTTCATAAGGTGCTAATTGCAATGGAACAGTGGTTGATTTTTCGTTTTGAGTAAAGCCAGCAAGGTTACGCATATAGCCTGTAGTTGCTTCCCATAATTCAGGCTGCAATCCTTTAACCCTAAATGCAGGATTAATTATTTTTGTTTCTTGTGTTTGGTTCGACAGAAAATAAATTTCTGTATTACCCAAATTTCTATGACCATAATGGATAGATAAATCAGTTGGAATAGCACAATCAGGTATACAATTAATTAGTGCCATTGCTTGTTTCATATCCATTCCATTTAATATCATTCCCTTACCAAATTTTCGCGATGTGATTTTTACACCGTCTACACTACCCCATAACTCAGCAGCCATTTTTTTAATTTGTATATCTGCATTGGGTTGGTTTTGCAAACTAGGCGAACGCTTGGGTGCTGGCCCTAATATTACGGCTCCATCAAATACCAATTGTTTAATTTTTGCAAGTAATGCAGGACGCATGGTTTCCATTTTAGGCAATACCATCATTTTATATTGTGTACCGTGCGGAAGTGTAATTAAACCATCTTTTACCGTCATGAATTTTTCAATCACTTCTGCATTCATATAATCGAACTGATAACCAACTGGTAATTCAGGATCAGTAACGCCAGTCATTTTAGGCGCATCTTCTCCAATAAAATAAGCCACATCAGCCACATTCAACCCTTGTTGTAACATGAAATTATTACGCTTTAAATACGTTGTATAAACATCCATTTGCGAAAACCAAGTGTTCTTTCTATTAAACTCATTTCCAAACCAAGCATTCATGCCTGGATTTTTGTCTTCATATGGTTGTGTGATATAAACATGCAATAAAGTATTATTGATTCCTTCTGCAAAAAAGCGATCGCCTCGTTGTTTAATAGTTGCAGGATATCGGCTGAAAGGGTTGCCAGAACAAGTGTTTGACTCTGCAGAGATTTTTGTTTTTCCATAAATATGTCCACAAGAAGTAGCTGCACGATTTTCAATATTGCCTAATTCTCCTTCACTCCAAAACTCACCACCTATTTCGTCTGACTGTCCACCATACATTAAAAACTCACTCGGAAAACCCCAGTGGCCATAGTTTTCTAACCAAGTTCTTAAACCATTTTTATGACTCACTTCCCTTAAACCACCAACATAATCGTATGCAACTTTATCTGCCACCATTCTGCGCATATCCCATAAAAATCTGTCGGATGCTAATTGACTATTTACTACCATCCCATTGTAAACAGGTAAATAAGGAAGCGCACTATACCCATATCTTTTTTGAAAATCAATTAAAAAATCATCCGTAAAATTTTGACCACCTGTTTCATAACTATCCTGTACAACTACTTTAAATGTTTTTCTGTCTTCGGCAGGAATTCGTTTGAGTATTTCACCCATATGACCATTAAAATGTTTTTCAACTAATTGCTTACTCATTTTATCAACTTCATATCCGGTAGCTTCTGGCGATGCAGGAGAATTAACAGTTCCTGTTGGCGTCATCCCTGTTCTAGAAATAATCCAATCACCAGCTGGTACATTCCAATTAAGGGTACCATCGGCAGATAAATATTTACTAATGTCTATTACTTTAGACCCATCAATTAAAGTACTGGCATCATTCACTACAGCTTGGTCATTCCACAAATAATCTTTCCAATAAGGTAGCGGTGTAGGATGCATTTTTGCCAAAGTCTTTTCGCTATATCGCTCTACCCTTGGCGATGCATACAAATCAATGGATGCAATACCAGATTTTGGTTTTTTGTTTTTAAATATTACTCGAAAGTTTTTTGCAGTGATGGCCGAAAAAGAAATTACCACAGGTGCAAAAGGATCAAATCCTACATTTAAGGCATTATTAGAACGACTCATATTAAAATCAGTGATAGTAATATACTCGCCTTTATCAGATTCATATTGAAGTGAAACATTTGCAGACATTGGATTTTCGGTAGGTCTAATAGCAATACTTCTTGCAGTAAAAGTTTCTTTCGCATTTAGATTAACTATAAAATCAGAACCTGTAGGAAAATTAATGCCCGTTTTTTTATCTCCATCAAAAAGGGTAAATAAACTATCTACACTAGGCAATGAACTTACAGAAGCGTTTAATGTATTTAGTACTAATGAATTATTTTTTGGAGCAGGATAAGCAATCAATTTAACATCTTGAAAAAGTTGAATGGGTTTGTCTAATTTTTTTGATAGCTGCAAAGGTCCACTCACTTGCGTTTCAGAAGAAATTAAATAACGCATGGCATCTGTAGATTTAATCCAAGGACCACCAGATTGACTCCATCCTGGCGAATTAAAAATGCCAATTTCAATATTTAAAGCTGTGGCTGTTTTTAGGGCTGCGTGTAAAATATCCCACCACTCCTCACTTAACATTTTTACTTTACCATAAGCTACATCCTTCAAGCCAATATTACCAATAAACGCACGGTTAATCCCTGCTTTTTTCATGGCATATAAATCATTAATAACGCCTTCTTTTGAAATATTATCAGAAATCCAATACCAATACACACTGGTTTGAATGCTATCTGGCGGATGTACAAATCCAGCTTCTAATAGTTGGTCAGATACTTTGGTTTGATTGGTTGACCAAGCAACAAATACCAATAATGTAATAAGGCAGAAAACAGCCAAAAAGGTTTTTTTCATATAAAAGTTTTCAAAAGCAATAACGGCTTTTAAAAATAACCTTTTTATGGGCTTTAATTTTATTAATCGTTAATCTCTTAGTTTTTATCTGAAATTATTTTTTACTTATTAAAATCTGTACCGGTCCCAACAATCCAGATGGTAGCAATGGCGTATCAATTTTGTAATGATCATTTGTACTGAATGTGTAGCGGCCAGTGATTATTTTTTTTCCTCCAAGAAAGTCTAGTGGCGTTTGCACTTCACGTACATTGGCATCGGCTGGTTGCTTGTCGCCAATCATGCGGTTCGGCCAACGGTTTACAACTTCAATTTCAAGTTGGTTTACGCCAGATTTTATTGCACTTGTCACTTCAACCCTGAAAGGTGCACACCATACCACACCTAGGTCTTTGCCATTTAATTTCACTCGCGCCATGTCGTGGACTTCGCCTAAACTCAAATAGGTTTTTCCCAAGGAAATGCTTGTAATACTAAACGCCTTTTTATAAGTGGCAATACCTGAATAATATTTTATTCCAGACGCTGTATTTGTAGTCCAATCTTGTAATGTATTAAAAACAATTTTCTCCGGCCCACCCCATTTTGGATCGAAAGCAAGATCCCATGCTCCAGTTAATTCTTGACTGACTGCTAATTCCGTAAAATTCTTTGTTGTATTCAATGCAAGTGCTGTTTCTTTTTCTCCGAACAACACAAAATAACTTTGATACGCATCAAACTCAATAGGAATGGTTATTGTACCATCCTTACGCTCAAATTGAGACAACGGCAATCGCTCACCAGTTACAGGGTTCCAGAGTTGGGCGTTAGCTTGGCCAACGCGAAAACTGCAGTTTGCTTTAATTTGATTAGCGGTTCTATTTGAAATAAAATAAATATCACGGTCTTCGGTTTGCCGATGATTATATCGTACAGGACCTGTTGCCGTGAAATCTTC
>CAIKZP010000155.1 GCA_903831935.1 uncultured Bacteroidota bacterium
CAAATTAACAACAGTTTATTCATTTGTTATACCAAACATAATCCCTAAAATTTTGTAATTGTGTAAATTGCCCCATAATAAAGTTTAAAATCTTGTCATATCAAATAAAAGCCTTGAAAATGTTCAAAAAACTGCTAGTAGTTTGTTTTTGTTTACTATCCCTTAATTCCCTTTTTGCCCAATTTGATCCTACAAAAATTGATATTGTTCGAGACAAATATGGCGTGCCACATATTTTTGGCAAAACCGATGCAGAAGTAGCTTATGGATTGGCTTGGGCAAGTGCCGAAGACGATTTTAAAACAAGCCAACAATCGCTAATGGCGGGCAAAGCAGTATTGGCAAGTTATAAAGGAAAAGAAGGAGCGCAGATTGATTACATTGTTCATTTATTACGTATTCCTGAATTGGTTGCAGAAAAATACGATTCAGACCTTAGCCCAGATTTTAAAATATTATTAGAAGGATATTGCGCTGGCATGAATGCATATGCCGCTAAACATCCTAAAGAAGTGTTGATGCGCAAAATTTTTCCGGTAACACCCAAAGACATGATTCAATATTCTGTATTGCAATTATGCGTGTTGTCTGGGGCCGATAAAGCACTTGGATCTATTTTTAAAGGAACCATTCCATTACTAGAAAATTACAAAGCAGCAGGCAGCAATGCCATTGCTATGAATAGCCGCAAAACTGCTGATGGACAGGTTTATCTAGACATCAATGCACACCAACCACTAGAAGGACCTGTTGCATTTTACGAAGCCCATTTATGTAGTGAAGAAGGATGGAATATTATTGGTGCCAACTTTCCTGGGGCACCATGTATTTTACACGGATGTAACGAAAACCTAGGCTGGGCGCACACCGTAAATGCTCCTGATAAATTAGATGTTTACCAACTTGAAATTAATCCTAGCAACAAACTTCAATATAAATACGATGGCAACTGGGAAACACTAGAAACAAGAACCGCTAAATTAAAAGTAAAAGTTTCTGGCATTATTTTACCCATCAATAAAAAAACTTATTGGAGTAAATACGGACCTACTATTATTACAGAAAGAGGCACATTTGCCATTCGTATGCCTGCTCAAATGGATATTCGTGGATTAGAACAATGGTTTCGTTTTAATAAAGCAAAAAACTTTACAGAATTTAAAGCAGCACTAGATATGCTTGCAATACCCGGCTACAATATTATGTATGCCGACAGGTTCGATACCATTTTTTATATTAGCAATGGACGTATTCCTATTAGAGATCCAAAATTTAAATGGAACAACACTTTACCTGGAAACACAAGTGCCACAAGGTGGACAGCGCTTCACCCTTTAGCTGATTTACCACAGGTACTACAACCCAAAAGCGGTTTTTTATACAATACCAACCACTCTCCTTTTCATGCAACGGAAGGAACAGACAATGCCATTGTTAAAGACCCTACAATGGGTTATGAAACAAATGAAAATAATCGTAGTAAGAGAATGGCTGAGTTGATTTCGCAACACGATAAAATTAGTTTTGAAGATTTTAAACGAATCAAATTCGATCACCAATATCCTAGTCAGTTTGCATTTCCTACTAATATTGATAGTTTGTTTTTATTAAAGCCAACTGAACATCCTGAAATTGCAGACCTCATCAATCAATTAAATAGTTGGGATAAAAATGGCAGTGTGGAAAGTGTTGGCGCAGGTACTTTTATATTAATAGAAGCAGCCATTTATAAAAACAAATCGCAATACTTTACCAATAAACCCATCACAACAGAACAAGCTGTAACCATTATTACTGGTGTTAAAGAATCGATGATGCGCGATTTTGGCAGAACCAATTTAGCATTGGGCGATGTACAAAAATTAGTAAGAGGCGATAAAGCAATTCCTTTACCAGGATTACCAGACGTGCTTGCCGCTATGTATTCTATTCCTTATAAAAATGGTATGCTAAAAGGGAATCAGGGCGATGCTTATATTGAATTGGTTCGTTTTACAAAAGACGGTCCAATCATTGAATCAATCAATACCTATGGTGCATCTGCACATGCAGACTCTCCTCACTATACCGATCAAATGGAAATGTATACCAAACAGCAAACAAAA
Organism: uncultured Bacteroidota bacterium; assembly: GCA_903831935.1. GTDB lineage: Bacteria > Bacteroidota > Bacteroidia > Chitinophagales > Chitinophagaceae > Sediminibacterium. The sequence continues at coordinate 2,106 of CAIKZP010000155.1, forward strand.
AAAATGAGCTTAGACAAAAAAAACGGTCTATGCAAATGCAGAAAAAATATACCATCCTAATTAAAAAAATAGCTCAGAAAATTCTGAGCTATTTTTTTGTACTTATTTTTCTAACCAATGTATTAGGTTATTAATAATCTGCGTGGTTTCAATAATAAATCCATCATGCCCATATGCAGAATCAATTTCTACAAGTGTAGCATTCGTTAAATGATTGGCCATAAAACGTTGTTCATCTAGTGGACATAAAATATCGCTGTGAATGCCTATAATTAAGGTTTTTTGTTTAATTGATGTGAGTGCTTGTATTAAATCTACCCCGCGTCCTCTGCCTAAATGATGACTATCCATTGACTTTGTAAGTAGCCAATAACTAAATGCATTAAAGCGTTTTACTAATTTATCTCCTTGGTATTGCAAATAAGATGATGCCCTAAAATTATCTATTTTTTCAGGATCAGGATCTGTTTGCTTTTCTTGATAAATACCATAATTTCTATAAGTTAACATACCAATAGCACGTGCTGCTTTCAAACCTTTTCCGCCAGCAGTTTGGCTTCTGTCTTGCCAAGTACTATCTGCTTCAATAGCTAGTCGTTGAGCGGTGTGTACTGCAACACCCCAGGCACTTTCCGACGGTGAGGTAGCAATTAAAAACAATTTCTGAATCACTGTATTTTCCATCATACACCATTCTAAAGCTTGGTATCCACCCATACTTCCTCCCATCAACAAAAAGATTTGATCAATGCCAAGTGCTTTGCGCAATAAAATATGGGCATTCACCATATCACGAATTGTAACTGATGGAAATGATGCATAATATGGCGCGCCCGTTACGGGATTGTTACTGAGTGGACCTGTTGACCCATAGCAGGATCCTAGAATATTGGCACAAACAATAAAATATTTTTCAGGATTAATTAAATAGCCCGATCCTACCAAACCCTTCCACCAATCAGCCACATCTGCATTAGCTGTTAGTGCATGACAAATCCAAACCACATTGTCTTTAGCAGCATTTAAACTGCCATAAGTATGGTACCCAATTTGAATTTCTGGTAATACTGTACCGTTTTCTAGGCTAAACTGCTGCTTATGATGAAATATATTCATGTGATAATTTCCGTAATTCAATAGCAAAATAAGGGAATGGATAAATTACATTTGCATAAATTTTTAAAATGACCAGAATTGAGCTTACCAGAACCATTGGAGATTATGGGTTTGAAGGCAAGGATAGTAACGGCCATTCCATACAAATGGATGCCGCTGCAGAAATAGGTGGCCAAAACGCTGGAATCCGCCCTATGCAATCATTATTGATGGGTTTGGGAGGTTGTAGTGGTGTAGATATTGTGTCTATTTTAAAGAAACAAAAGCAGCAAATTTCATCCTTTAAAATGACCATTGACGCCGAAAGAGAACAAGGAAAAGAACCTGCTCTTTGGAAACATATTTTTATCCTTTTTGAGTTTTCGGGAGAAGTAGATGCTGAAAAAGCCCATAAAGCTTGTGCCCTATCCATAGATAAATATTGTTCCGTAGCAGCAACATTAAGAGCAGCTGGTGCCACTATTGAATGGAAATCAGTAGTTATCTAATAAATAAATTCGTTAAAAATAATTAGCTTCAGTAATGCCAAATCAACAAACACAAGCCATCCGCATTCAAACAGATCGAACAAACGAAATGGAACATTCTACACCCATGTTCTTAACCAGTAGTTTTTGTTTTGATACTGCCGAAGAAATGCGTGCTGCATTTGCCGATGAATCGGACGATAATATTTATAGCCGATTTAGCAATCCTGGTGTGAAAGAATTTACAGACAAAATGGTGGCACTAGAAGGCGCTGAAGCTGGCTATTCCACTGCATCTGGCATGAGTGCGGTATCTGGCTCTTTTATGGCTTTATTAAAGCAAGGAGACCATCTATTGGCCTGCAATTCAATCTTTGGAAGTACGCATACTGTTATTTCAAAATACTTGCCAAAATTTGGTATTGAATATAGTTATGTTTCTGCCAACGCAACTGCAGCAGAATGGCAAGCGGCTGTTAGACCCAATACCAAAATGATTTATTTGGAAACACCTACCAATCCTGGTTTAGAAATACTAGACCTTAAAATGATTGGTAAAATTGCCAAAGAAAACAAACTCATATTTAATGTAGATAATTGCTTTGCAACACCTGTAAACCAAAAGCCCATTGATTTTGGTGCAGACCTAGTGGTACATAGTGCCACAAAATGGCTAGATGGACAAGGAAGGGTTTTGGGTGGCGTAGTTGTTGGAAAAAAAGAATTGATTAAAGAAATTTATTTATTCTGCAGAAGTACCGGACCAGCATTATCGCCTTTTAATGCATGGGTATTAAGTAAGAGTTTAGAAACCTTAGATGTGCGTATGGAAAGACATTCATCTAATGCCTTATACATTGCGCAACAATTAGAAAACCATCCTGCAATAAAAACTTTGCGTTATCCATTCTTACCTAGTCATCCACACCATAATATTGCTATTCAACAAATGCAAAATGGTGGAGGCATTGTATGTTTTGAATTAGCTGGTGGTATTGAAGCAGGAAGAAAGTTTTTAGACGCTTTAAAAATGTTGTCTTTAACAGCTAATTTAGGAGACACTAGAAGCATTGCATCGCACCCAGCAAGCACTACGCATGCAAAACTTACAGAAGCAGAAAGAATGGCTGTAAATATCACCCCAGGACTTATCCGTATTAGTGTAGGACTAGAGCATAAGGATGATATTTTGAAAGATATTTTACAGGCGCTTGCTTAATTATTTTTTATTCACTGCATACGCAATTGCGCCAGTTAAATGCTGAATAAATAATGGTTCTAAAAAAGAAGCATCTGTGTGACCAAACTCAGTGTAGAAAGCCCTTCCACCTTCAAAATTGTGGTACCAACTCATTGGATGAAAGTCTACATTCATGCCACCGGTATATGATTTTTCATCAATGGTAATTAACACGTGCAAGTCTGGTTGAATGCTAACAAAATTATACCACTCGTCGAAACGTTTCCATTCTTTTGGCAAATGCATAGTAGAAATATGAGTGCCATCGATTACATTTAAAGTAGCCTCTTGTGGTTTGGGATGCTTCTTAAAATAAGCACCTACTAATTGATTATACCAAGGCCAATCATGTTCGGTATCTGTTGCAGCATGAATGCCAACAAATCCTCCGCCATTATGAATATATCCTTGAAATGCAATTTGCTGTTCGTCATTTAAAATATCACCAGTAGTACTCATGAAAACTACTGCAGCATATTTTTTTAATTGTTTTTCATTAAAGAAAGTAGCATCAGTTGTAGTATCAACTTCAAATCCATTGTCTTTACCAATTTTTTGAAGCGCAGCAACACCTGCAGGAATGGAACTATGGTGAAATGCTTTTGTTAAACTAAATACCAAAATACGTAAAGGTTTTTTGGTTGTATCAAAAGACAAAAAGCTACCTGCAAATAGCAAGCAAATAAGCATAAATTTAAACTGTTTCATACAAGTATTTTTTATCTGTTGATGCTATTTGATTAATAGAAGTAAATATCCGTTTTTTATCAGACGAAAAGAAAAAAATCTATTTCTACTAAGCGTATCAAGGATTTAATTAAATTGTTAGATATTTCTAAACGAATTAATCTAACTCAATTAGAATTACTCAAACACCCACTGATATATGAAAACAAAAACAGGTTCATTACTCGCGTCCATGATGTTTCTAGAATATTTTATATGGGGAGCTTGGTATGTAACCATGGGAACCTATATGACGGAACATCTTCAAGCATCTGGCATGGAAATAGGAGCCGCATATGGCGCATTGGCCATTGCTACTATGATTTCTCCGTTTTTTGTAGGATTAGTAGCAGACAGGTATTTTGCCGCACAAAAAATTATGGGCGTTTTACATATCATTGGTGCCGTATTATTATTTCTTGCTACAAGAATGGAAACAAGTGGATTCTATTGGGTGGTTTTAGGATATGCATTATTGTATATGCCAACCATTGCGCTAAGTAATAGCATTGCCTTCTCTCAAATGACCGATCCAGGAAAACAATTCCCTTGGATCAGGGTATTTGGAACCCTCGGATGGATAGTAGCTGGTGTAACCATTGGCCAAATGAATATTGAAAAAACAGCCACTACTTTTTATTTAGCAGCAAGTTGTTCTGTACTGTTAGGTTTACTCAGTTTTGTTTTGCCAAATACGCCACCAAAAGCAGCAACAACTGATGCTTCAAGTGCTTTAGGTTCAGAAGCATTTGTATTGTTTAAAGACAAACCCTATTTGGTATTTTTTATTGCAGCCATTTTAGTATGTATTCCGCTTTCATTTTATTATGGATTTGCTAATACTTTTTTAAATGAAATTCATGTAGCAAATGCCGCTAGTAAAATGACGCTTGGTCAAGTTTCTGAAGCGGCTTTTATATTAGCCATTCCATTTTTGTTTAATAGAATTGGCGTAAAGAAAATGTTGTTGATGGGAATGACTGCTTGGATATTACGTTATTTATTTTTTGCTTATGGAAATGCAGAAAGTAATAATTGGATGTTATATGCAGGCATTTTATTACATGGAATATGCTACGACTTTTTCTTTGTTACAGGCTATATGTATACCGAGAAAAAAGCAGGTGATAAAATTAAAAACGCAGCACAAGGCTTATTTACTTTTGCTACTTATGGCGTAGGAATGTTTATTGGCGCACGTTACTCAGGATTCACTGTAGATAAATATAAAATTGGAACCGAACACGATTGGCAAAGCATTTGGTTCACTCCAGCGTATATTGCACTCGCAGCTTTAATTTATTTTATGCTGTTTTTTAAAGAAAAGAAAACACAAATTAGTCACTAACAAATAAACAAACCATTCGTATGCAAAGAATAGCCATGCTTGGATCCGGTTTTATCGGACGATTTTATGCAGATGCTTTACAAGGTTATAGAACACGCGACAAAGTAGTAAGTATTTATTCGCGCAGAGAAGAAAGCGCACAAAAATTTGCCAACGATTACCAGTGTGCTCATTGGACCACCAATATGGAAGAATCCATTGCAAACCCAGATGTAGATATTGTTTGTATTGCACTACCCAATAATTTACATGAAGCAGCAGTAATGCTTTGTTGTAAACACAAAAAAGCGGTAATGACAACAAAACCCCTAGGACGCAATGCAGCCGAAGCAAAAAGAATGTTATTGGCTGTAGAAGAAGCAGGGATTTTTAATGGCTATTTAGAAGACTTAGTGTATACCCCAAAATTTATTAAAGCAGAAGCCAGCGTACGCGAAGGTGCACTCGGCAGAATTCTTTGGGCAAAATCTAGAGAAACCCATCCTGGCCCACACAGTGAATGGTTTTGGGATATTGAACAAGCAGGCGGCGGCTGTATTTTAGACCTAGGTTGCCATTGCGTAGAAATTGCACGAAGTTATATTGGTAAAGATATTAAGCCCATTGAAGTAATGTGCTGGGCCGATACACAAGTAAAACCTATTGATGCAGAAGACCATGCTATTGGCTTAATTAAATACGAAAATGGCGCGATAGGTCAGTTTGAAGTTAGTTGGACTTTTAGGGGCGGATTAGACCTCCGAGACGAAGTTATGGGCACAGAAGGAACCATCTGGATCAATAGTTTTTTACGCACTGGATTTGAAATGTTTACAACAGGATCTGGAGGAGATTATATTGCAGAAAAAGCCGAAAGCAACACAGGCTGGCTCTTTCCTGTGGGTGATGAGTTAAATGAGCTTGGCTACAACCACATGTTTATGGATATGTTTAATGCCAAAGAAAACGGCATTGATCCCAAAGAAACCTTTTATGATGGATACATTGTAAATGCCATTTTAGATGCGGCTTATGCTTCTGCAAAATCAAAACTTTGGGAACCGGTTCAATTAGATATTTGGAGAGGAAAAACAGGTTTAAGCAAAGAAAGTCATTTGGTCAACTACGATGCAGAGCACTGGTTAATTAAAGAAGAAATGACGCATTTTGGCACCAAAAAATTAATATTAAAAAACAAACTATCTGGCTTAATTACTGAGCGAGTGATAGATTAAAAACGATTATTATGCTATCTCAAAACCAATTCATTCACCATGTTTATTTCTGGCTAGAAAATCCAACTAATACTGCAGATCATGCTGCATTATTAGCTGGATTAAATAAATTGAGTGCTGTAAGTACTATTCAGTCATTTCATATTGGCGTTCCTGCATCTACTAATAGAGGTGTTATAGATGCTAGTTACCATTTTTCATTACTAACTATTTTTGCTACCCAAGCCGATCAAGATGCTTATCAAATTGACCCCATGCATTTAGCATTTGTAGACACTTGCAAGCATCTTTGGAAAAAAGTAATTGTATATGATTCTGTAGGAGCTGAATAATTGTATAATTAGTTTATTAGCTCAAAAAACAACTGCCACCAATAAAGTCTTTATTACCCCCCGGTATAAGAACATTACTTAGTGGCAGTTTATTTAAAAGTTAATGCATTAACGCAGAACAAATGTCAAATGAATCAAATAATTTAATACGAAATAGGTAATCATGTAAGTGAAATAATACATCATTTCCTATTTTTATGTAACTTAGAATTTTACAAATAAGGTTACTTTCTTATTTTGTTATTGATAATCATTGTTTTATGAAATTAAAATTAATTTGTCTTTTTATGGCAATTATGGGTGCTAACCTATCTTATTGCCAAGAACCAGACAGTGTTTTAGTAATAAAAAACAATGATTTTTTTAAAGATTTAGTAAAAAAAACTGAATATATACCCCCAATTTATATTATTCCCAATGGACTTGTAACTCCTAATTATGTAAAATTCAAGTCAAGGGGGCAGCTGTTATTAAAAACCCCAAACCAATTGTATTTAACCTTTTCGGGGGGCGGGTGGCTATACCAACTAACCAAAACAACCCCAACAGAATTGGTATTTAACAGGATTGATAATTCCGAAAACTTCAATTATAATTTTGATGCTTTTTACTTTTCAAATAAAGAAAATATTTATAACCTAGGTGGTTATGGTTTTTGGAAATCAAATGGCACCCTTCGGAAATTCAACTTTACAGATAAGGTTTGGGATGTAGACCCTTTAAGTATAGAACTCCATACCCCATCAGCCTATACACATATCTGGTTTAGTAGTAAAGAATCTGCTATTTATAGCCCATTTCACCAAATTATTAATACAGGTGTCATTGTAAAACCTTCCGAAAGCACCCTAGTGAAAGATTGCTATAAACTGAATTTAACTACCAATAGTTGGGAAAGATTGGGGGCGACAAGTAGCGAAGTGAGTGCATTAATAAATGGCACTAATTTAACCACTGCAACTGATCATGGCTTATTAACCAATTCTGAGTCTAGTATTTACCTAATTGATTTTGAAAATAATCTAGTAAGAACACAACGTAACGGGTCTTTGGTACAATCGCTTCAAAGGCTTGACCCAAGATTTTTAAAATACTACTTCCATAACAAAATCTATTTCTCTAATATAGAAAATGGCAAATACGACTCTTTGAATATTCCTTTAGATACACTCACACTTACCAATTATAAAATTTGGGAAAAATCATATACTGGATTAATAGTAAGTATTTCCTGTTTGCTTTTAATTACCATTCTATTTTTATCTTGGAGAATAATTCGCAAAAAAAGAAAAAAAACAACTCCTCCAGAAATAGTCCTTTTTTCTTCACATGCCATCACTGAATTATCTGAAACAGAGCACCGTTTAATTGACATGCTTATCCATAACTGTAAACAAAACAAATCGGCTTCAGTTACAGAAATAAATTACATTCTTGGCACCAAGAATAAAAATGCAGGATTACAAAAGAAAGTGCGCAGCGATATTATTTCTAGTATCAATCAAAAGTATCGTCACTTAACACTTGCCGAGGAACCGTTGATTCAAAGTATTCGAAACGAAGCAGATAAAAGATATTTCGAATACTTTATTAAGCTCGAAATGTGTGCTGAAGCAGAGAAACTTATTAGTGTTAAATAAGCAATTAATTTATTGCGTTACGAGCCCATTGTAATACCAGCGTCAATTGAGCTTCTCTAGTTAACAAACTATTGTCTAACTCAATGGCATCAACTGCTTTACGAAGTGGGCTAACTGTACGATTACTATCTGCAGCATCGCGCATTTCTAAATTGGATTGTATTTCTTTGAGTGTTATTGTTGGATTTTTTTCATATAATTCTTGATACCTTCTTTGCGCACGAATTGCAGGATCTGCAGTAACAAATATTTTCAATGCTGCATTAGGGAATACTGTAGTGCCTATATCTCTGCCATCCATTACAATCCCTTTTTCTATTCCCATTAATTGTTGTTGGGCTACTGCAAAAGTTCGTACTTGTTCGAGCGCCGCAACTTCACTTACTTTTTCACTCACCTGCATATCCCTAATAAATGGCTCTACATTTTCATCATTTAAATAAATATCCGATTGACCTGTTGTGTTGTTGAATTTAAACTGAAGTGTAATATTATTTAAAGCACTTATAACGGCTTGTGAATTGGCACTATTTATTTGATTACGTAAAAAGTATAAAGCAATTGCCCGATACATGGCGCCAGAATCTATAAAAACATAGTTTAATTCCTTTGCCAATTGTCTGGCCAAAGTGCTTTTGCCACAAGCCGAATATCCATCAAGGGTTATAATAATTTTCTTCATGCTTACTAATTTTTGCTGCTATAAATTGCAGCAGAAAACTGTTTTATTCTGTTACTGCAATCAATTGTGTTTTGGGCATATTGGCATTTCTCATAGCAATATTTCTTACCGTTGCAGAAGTAAAATCTCGGAATGCTTTTTTACTAATTTCATCGTCTCCTGCCATTGATGGAACACCCGAATCACCGCCTTCGCGAATAGATTGCACCAAAGGTATTTGACCAAGAAAAGATAAATCATATTCATCCGCCAAACGTTTACCACCTTCTTTACCAAATAAATAATATTTATTGTTAGGCAATTCTGCTGGAGTAAAATATGCCATATTCTCTACCAGACCTATGATTGGTACGTTGATTTGTGCTTGACCAAACATGGCAATTCCTTTTTTTGCATCTGCCAAAGCCACGTCTTGTGGTGTGGTTACTATCACTACGCCTGTTACCGGAACTGTTTGCATGAGTGTTAAATGAATATCGCCTGTTCCGGGTGGCATGTCTATTACTAAATAGTCTAATTCGCCCCAATCTACATCGGTTACAAATTGTTTGATAGCACTACTAGCCATAGGACCGCGCCATACCACTGCATTTTTTTCATCAACCAAAAAACCTATACTCATTAAAGAAATACCATGTTGTTTCATTGGCACAATTAGGCCCTTCCCTTCATGCTCCTTCATCATTGGCCGTTCACCTCTTAATCCAAACATAATGGGCACGCTAGGTCCGTAAATGTCTGCATCCATTAATCCTACACTGGCGCCTCCTTCAGCTAGCGCTAAAGCTAAATTAGCCGATACGGTGCTCTTTCCTACCCCACCTTTTCCACTCACAACTGCAATAATATTTTTAACTCCACCTAAAACCGCTTTGTCGTCTTTGCGATTAGTGGTGGTATTAGAGGTGAAATTCACTGTAATCTGTGCTTCTTTATTCACCAAAAACTTAATTGCGTTTTCACTTGCAGTGCGCATCATGTCTTTCATAGGACAGGCTGGCGTAGTTAATACGATGGTAAAACTAACCTTGTCTCCATCTACGGAAAGGTCTTTAATCATATTCAATGTAACCAAATCCTTACCTAAATCAGGCTCTTGTACATTACTTAATGCTTGTAGAACGGCTGCTTCTGTCATCACGAAAGTTTTTGTTAAAAAAGAAATTTGGGTGCAAAGTTAACGGCTAGCAGCCTTACTTTGTTCTAAATCATTTAGTTTAAAAAAAGAAGCTATACACCTTTGAATTTTGTGTTCAAACGCTTTGTATTTTTGATGCGCATGAAGAAATTGCTATTATTTGTTGTTTTATTGGCGGCTACCCTAGTATCTAACAAGGTATTAGCGCAAGACAATCCCTACCGCGATTCGGTGGTTCAATTTAATGGAGTGGTAATGACTGCAGATAGTTTGCGTGGCATAGCCTCTGCTAGCATTATTGTTGAAGGCAAGGGCCGAGGCACTATTACCAGCCCAGACGGAGTATTTTCAATTGCAGTTTTAAAGGGCGATAAAATAACTTTTTCATGTATTGGGTTTAAGAATTTTACCTTAAAAATCCCTGAAAACCTAACTAGCAATCAATATACTTGGATTCAATTATTAGTTACAGATACTGTTTATTTACCCGCTACTATTTTAAAACCACGTCCATCTAAAGAGCAATTTGAGCGTGATTTTGTAAATAATCGTATTCCTGATGATATGTACGAAATTGCTCGAAAAAATACCGACGAATCTCAACGCCGCATTTTATTAGCCACTTTACCTTCTGATGGTAGAGAAGCTGTGAACTTCCAAATGCGTCAACAGGCCAATAAATATTATTACAATGGCCAAACCCCTCCTATGAATATTTTGAATCCTGCTGCTTGGGCAGATTTTATTAAGGCCTGGAAAAGAGGCGATTTTAAGAGCAAGAAATAAGCTTGTATCTTTATTGTTCTTCAAACCTTGTTTTATGGACAATCAGCAAATAACTGTTATTGGCGCAGGCACAATGGGCAATGGCATAGCGCATGTTTTTCTAAAAGCTGGATTTAAAGTGCATTTAGTAGACACCAATGCATTGCAAATCAATAAAGCGATTGATACCATTGCAAAAAACATGTATCGTCAAATAGCTAAAGGAGTATACACTCCTATAGAAAAAGAAACTGCACTAAAGAATCTTACTACGTTTTCAAGCATTGCAGAAGCTGTGAAAAACGCTTTTTTAGTGATTGAAGCAGCCACCGAAAATGCCGATATTAAATTAAAAATATTTGAACAAATAGATGCGCACGCTCCTGCTGGCGCCATTTTAGCAAGTAACACTTCTTCTATTTCAATTACCAAAATAGCAGCTGTTACCAAGCGGCCAGAAAATGTGATTGGCATGCATTTTATGAACCCTGTACCTGTTATGGAATTGGTAGAGATTATAAATGGATATGCTACAGATGCTAGTGTTACAGAAAAAATTGTTGCCTTAACCAATCAATTAAATAAAGTTCCTTGTGTTGTTAATGATTATCCTGGTTTTATTGCCAATAAAATATTAATGCCAATGATTAACGAAGCAATCTACAGTTTGTACGAAGGGATTGCTGGCGTTACATCTATTGATAGCATTATGAAATTAGGCATGGCACATCCTATGGGACCTTTGCAATTAGCCGATTTTATTGGATTAGATGTTTGCTTAAGCATTCTTCAAACACTGCAACAAGGATTTGGAAACAATAAATATGCGCCATGTCCATTATTAGTAAATATGGTTGCAGCAGGCAAACTAGGCATTAAATCGGGAGAAGGATTTTATGTGTATACAGCAGGTAGTAAAGACTTAGTAGTTAGTAAACGATTTGCTATTTAACCGGCTTGATATCTACAGTATGTAAATCAGTTAATTTAAACAACACTTCTTGTAAACGCGCTTTTGGTATGCCAATTTTTAATAAGCAAAACAATTGCTGTTCTTGACCTATTACTGTACATCCAAATTGTTTACAAATGGTCATCACTTCATTTAGTCGGGTATAATCGAATTGTAATTCATACACAATTTCAATGGCTTTTTCAACAGTAGGCACTAATTGCAATGCCATTATAGTGGCCGTTTTATAGGCATTTATCAATCCGGGAACACCTAGTAGTGTGCCGCCAAAATATCGAACTACAATTACTGCAGTATCGGTTAATAGTTTACTATCAATCTGTCCTAATATAGGCCTACCAGCAGTTCCACTAGGCTCTCCGTCGTCACTTACCCTAAAATTATTGCCGTCTAATCCTAGTCGATATGCAAAGCAATGGTGTACTGCTTTTGGATGTTCTTTTTTTAATAGTTGTAAATGAACTTTAAATTCATCAACAGATTGTATAGGATAGGCAAATGCAATAAACTTACTTCCGCGTTCTTTGAATTCGGCAAAAGCTGTTTTTTCTATTGTTAAGTAAGCGTCTGCCATAATTAAAAATTTGCGCCAAAAGCAATTAAATAAATGGCAATTAATGATAAAACAATCCCCATCCAATTAATTTTAGATAAGCGTTCTTTAAACAAAACCCAAGCGGTAACCGAACTAAATAAAACAATCCCCATATTGTTTACTGGAATACTGGCACTTGAAGGCCAAACCCCTGCTTGTAAAAAATGCACCAAACACCAAATAGAAAAATAATTGGGTATACCTATTATAATACCCGCTATTAAATTCTTTAATTGAAAAACTTGTTTCTTGCGAAGCATTTGAACCAATAATATTATTGAACCAATTGATGCAGCTGCAAAAAATCCACTAATTAAATAAGCATTATTGTTTTCGATACTTACATATGTTTGCTGTACATGATTTATTAAAGCATCTAATAACCCACTTCCTATAAATAAAAAAATAGGCAATAAATAATTCCATTTACCAACCGGTTTTCCTGAGCCATCATTTGATTGATAACAGGTTAGCACAACAGCTACCAACGCTAAAATAACACCGAGCAATTTCCAAGACTGAACTGTTTCGTGGTATAAATAAACAGATAATACAACAGGAATAATTAGTGATAATTTATTAGAAACCGATGTAACTGCCACACCCATTTTTTGTGCTGTAATACCAATCACATTAAATGTAGCAATAAACATAATACCCATAACACAAGCCCACTGAAACCATTTAGTATGAAGGGTTGTAGCATTAATAGGAAATCCGCCATTTACAACACTACCCACTAATACACAGGTAATATAATTGTACACAATGGCTTGAAAAATAGAAATTTGATAACGCTCGCACAACTTAAATGCAAGGGTTAAATAACTCGATAAAAAAATACTTCCAAATAAATACAACATAGGCAATTATATGCTAACTGAAATTGGTTTAAAATAATGGATAGTATCTGAACCTAACTTGTTTGTTTGAATGAATCTTTCGTCTTTTAATACTGGGCTATTTAACCCTGTTTCAATAAACAAATTATTGTTGCGAATTACCCTTGCTTCATCCCAAATATTTAAATCAATAAATGACTGTAATAATGCAGCACCGCCTTCCACTAAAACACTTTGAATTTGTTGTTCGTAACAAGTTTTTAATATTTGAGGCATCATTGGCAAGGATTCATTTAATTGAACATATTGCAAATGGTTTTCAACCGTATTTTTTTTATAATTAAATACAATTGTGGGCACTTGCCCATCAAATACATTTAAGTGCATTGGTAAGCGTAATGAAAGATCTATTACTAATCGTATTGGATTTTTTCCGGAGCCATACCGATTGGTTAAGGATGGATTGTCTTTTAATGCGGTATTGGTTCCAATTAAAATAGCCGCTTCCTCACCTCTCCATTGGTGTACTAACCGATTAGAATACTCATTGCTTATATGCAATCTTTCTGCTGTATTACTGGCTATTTTTCCATTGGCAGTTTCGGCCCATTTTAAAACAATATAAGGACGTTGCTGTTGCTGAAAAACAAAGAAGCGTTTATTTAAATCAATTGCGGCTTGCTCTAACACACCTGTAATTACTTCTATTCCTGCAGTAGTTAGTTGTGCAATTCCTTTTCCATTTACCGTCTCGAAAGGATCGGCACAACCAATGACCAATTTTTTTATTTGGTGTTCAATAATCAAATTAGAACAAGGTGGCGTTTTGCCAAAATGGGCACATGGCTCTAATGAAACATATAAAGTTGCTGCTGGAATAAGGTGTTTATTAAGGTCTGCTACGCTATTCAAACAATTGGGCTCTGCGTGTGCTTCGCCATATTTTCTATGATACCCTTCTCCAATAATTCGATCTTGGTAAACTAAAACTGCACCTACCATTGGGTTTGGCGCTACTTGTCCTGCACCTAATTGGGCAAGATCTAAACAGCGCTGCATAAATTGTTGGTGATTATTATTCATTTGAATCAACAAAAATAACCAAATGGTGCTAACATTGCAGCATGTCTATTGAATTAGCCTATCAACAATTAGTAAGTTCTCTGCAAACCATCTACGAAAATAGAGAAGCAAGCACTATGGCTAATTGGGTAATAGAAAAACTTACTGGACTAAATAGAGTGGACCGACTAATAAACAAACACCAATCAATTAGTAATTCCAATAAGCTGCTGCTAAAAAAAATGACAGACGAATTATTGGCATATCGCCCAATACAATATGTTTTGGGAGAAGCCTGGTTTTTAAAACAATCTTTTTTTGTGAATGAATCTGTTTTAATTCCAAGACCTGAAACAGAAGAACTAGTAGATTGGATTGTAACTGAAAACGCGCAAATGCTAGGGGTTCGAATTTTAGACATTGGCACTGGCAGTGGTTGTATACCTATCACACTAAAAAAACAAATACCTGCATCTGAAATTGTTTCGGTAGATATTAGTGCAGAAGCTATTGCAGTGGCTACTAAAAACGCCATTGATTTGGGTGCCGGTATTCGTTTTTTAACAATGGATTTTTTAAACGAAAATAACTGGAATGATTTACCCGAAACTGATATTATTGTTAGTAATCCGCCTTATATAAAGTTGGCCGAAAAAACAAGTATGGCCCAGCATGTATTAAACTTCGAACCTTCTATAGCTTTATTTGTGCCAGATAATGACGCACTAATTTTTTATCGTGCCATTGCAAAATTTGGCAAAACCCATTTAAGTTGCAATGGTTGTATTTATTTTGAAATAAATGAAGCCTTAGGTGCCGATACAATGGCTTTATTAGAAAGCAGCGGCTATTATTGCGAATTAAAAAAAGACATGCACGGAAAAGACAGAATGATTAAGGCACAACTATTAGATTAACCCTTCATTTATTTTACCCCATTATTATCTACAGCCATTACGGGTGTTGCTCCAAGCTTTTTAATTATCTGCATGATTTTAATAGAAGTACCTAAATGAGAAGTGCTATCTCCATTTATTACTACAGAAGGCTTGTCTGTTTCTTTGGCTAAAAATAATTTTAGGGCAGGCTCTAATTCATCCATGGTTAATTTCTGCGCACCTAAATACAATTGTTGGTCTTTATCAACGGTAATTACCACCGTTTGTTTCGACTTAGTATCTGATTTTGCCTTAGGGTTCGACACCTTAATTACATTCGGATTAGCTAGCGTAGACACAATTAAAAAAAACAATAATAATATGAACAAAATATCATTCAATGCACCTGTATGCACTTCGGGATGAGTTCTTAATCTTTTACGAATATTCATAACTAATAACAATTAGCTCGATGGCTATTAACGAGTTGGTTCTTGTAAAATATCTATGAATTCAGCACTAGCCATTTCCATTTTATTGGCGGTCTTGTCTATTTGTGTGCTTAAATAATTATGACCAACATAAGCAATCAAACCGATTATTAAACCAGTGGCAGAAGTAATCATTTTGGTATAAATCCCTCCAGCAATGGTGTTTAAAGTATACTCTCCTGTAGATGCAATTCCATAAAACAGTTGTACCATTCCAACAATGGTTCCTAAAAACCCAAACATTGGTGCAATACCTGCTATCAATGAAAGAATCGATAGGTTTCTTTCCATTTGATACATTTCGAGCTTGCCCACATTCTCCATACTTTTTTCAATGGCATCAATAGGTTTGCCAATTCGTTGCACCCCTTTATCAATCATACGCGCAACAGGGTTGTTGGTGTTTTTTGTTAGGCTTCTTGCAGCTGAAACATTGCCGGTAACAATATTGTCACGAATAATACGCATAAAATTGTCATCTATTCTTGATGCTTTTTTAATAGCAATTAATCGCTCTACAAAAACAAAAATAGCCGCTGCTAATAAAATATACAGGGGATACATAATAAATCCCCCTTTTTCCAACAAACGCCACATAGAAATTTGTTCAGGCGCAGGTAAAGCTGCAGCCGCTTTTTGTAGGGTATCTATTTGCAACAAATCAAACATCGATTGTAAATTTAAAGTGAGCTAAAATTTATAAAATAGTAAATTATTTTTTATCTGTATTCATTTTTACCATCCCCATTATTTGGTGCATGGTGTTTTGCATTCCTTCAGGACTGCCGTCTAAAAACAACATATTTCCTTTGCCTAATTCTGCAAAATTTTTAATGGCTTCGGTCCACATGCTAAATAAAATAACATTGGTATCTAAATTGGCTTGCTTCATTTGTTCTGCTGCCTGACTCATACCCTTGGCCACTTCTTCTCTAAACAATGCTACACCTTGTCCGCGCAAACGTGCTGCTTCTCTTTCTGCTTCTGCTGCAATTTTTATTGCATTACCTTCTGCCTCAGCGGCTTTTGTTTTTGTTATTAATAATGCTTGTCCTTCATTTTCTGCAGCAGCTTTTAAATTATTACTAGCTACTACTCTACTCATGCTTTCCATAATCACTTGGTCGAAAGTAATATCATTGATTTGTAAATCTTGTAAATGATAACCCCATCCTTCTAAGGACTGATCAATTTGTTCTTTTACAAATTCTACAATTTCTCTACGAAGCAATAAAATTTCGGCTTGTTTTTTTGTAGCTACAAATCCGCGAATACTTCCTTCAACAGTGCGAATTAAAGCTTGCATTAAATCTTTATCACTAATAAATTTAAATGCTACATTTTTAATAGACTCTTCGTCTTGATTAATTACCGAATACAATAACATGCTTTTAAAATACACATTCGCTTGATCAAGTGTAACCGCCTGAAATTCTAATTCAACAGAGCGATTTTGAATGCTCACCGTTTTAAACACTTGTTCTAAAAGTGGTAATTTGAAATTTAATCCTGGGCGCAAAATCCTGCGATATTTACCAAACATGGTAATCACCGCAATAGTGCCTTGATTAACTGTTACCAATCCGCTAAATATAATAAAGAGCACCGCTAGTATCCACCAGTATTCTAATAAGATGTTCATGGTTTTAAATTTTGTGTAAGTTAGTATTCTGCGCACAATTTTCAAGCACAGATTTCTGTTCCCATACTTGAACTAGCTCCACCAATACTT
The DNA here is from genome assembly GCA_903831935.1 of uncultured Bacteroidota bacterium. Lineage (GTDB taxonomy): Bacteria > Bacteroidota > Bacteroidia > Chitinophagales > Chitinophagaceae > Sediminibacterium. Next base: position 19,347 of record CAIKZP010000155.1, read on the forward strand.
GAATGGCTTTTTCCATATCGCGTACGCCAATCCATTCTTTCTTACTGTGTATGGCTTGCATGCCTGTAAAGATATTGGCACAAGGCAGTCCAATAAAGCTCAAACGGCTTCCATCGGTTCCGCCTCTAATAGGAATTTTAACAAAATCTACACCAACACGCGCATAAGCTTCCCTTGCATTTACTTCTACTTGCGGAAACTGGTCGAGCACTTCTTTCATATTTCTATACTGCTCCTTTACTTCAAATTCCATAGTTGCTTTGGGATATTGCTGCACCACTTTTTCAGCAATGGTTTTTAGTTGCTGCTCGTAGTCTAGTAATTTATTCGTATCAAAATCACGTACTATCAATTCAATAGTTGCTTTTTCTGAAAGCCCTTCTACACTTACAGGATGCACAAACCCTTGCCTGCCATCTGTTGTTTCTGGCGACCATCCGTCTTTGGGCAGTGCAGCTAAAACTTCTCCTGCAATTTTTATGGCATTCACCAATTTATTTTTTCCATCTCCTGGATGTGCTATCACCCCATTAATGGTAATAATAGCAGCATCAGCACTAAAAGTTTCGTCTTCAAAACTACCCAACGCACCACCATCTAATGTATAACCAAAATCAGCGCCTAATTTTTGCATGTTTAAATGATCTGTTCCTCTGCCAACTTCTTCATCGGGCGTAAAAACAATGCGCACATCACCATGTATTATAGTAGGATTTTGCTGCAAGTATTTAGCCAATTCCATGATAATGGCAACACCTGCTTTATCATCACCACCAAGCAAGGTATTACCACTTGCTGTAATAATCGTTTGGCCAATATGTTCTAATAAATAAGGATATTTTTCGGGCGATAAAACTTGTGTATTATCATCTGGCAAAACAATATTAGCACCGTTGTAATTGCTATGTACAATAGGTTTTACATGAAACCCACTACAATCTGGGGCGGTATCTACATGCGCACAAAAACATACCACTGGAACTTTATTCGCACTATTTGATGGAATGATGGCATACACATAACCAAATTCATCGGAATGTGCATCAACAATACCCATCTCTACTAATTCGTCTGCCAATAATTTTGATAAGTTTTTCTGCTTTTCTGTAGAGGGCACAGCAGAACTTGTTGGATCACTCTGCGTATCTATTTGCACGTATCTACAAAAACGGTCAATAAGCGTAAGATTCGTATTCAATGGAAACTGTTTTACTTGCAAGATAATAGAGAATATTTATTGCTGTATAGATAGTTGCTCATAAAAAAACTGCCCAACAAAAACTGTTGGGCAGTAATATACCGAGTAAACGAAAAATCATTTAAGGCATAATAATCATACTCTTTGCATCTATTGCTACTAGCTCTAAATCAAAGGTTAAATCTTCACCAGCCAAAGGATGGTTTGCGTCTAAAACAACAACTTCATCACGAACTTCCACAATCACTACTGGAAAGTTTTGACCTTCATTATTGCTCATATTCAACTGCATTCCTACTTCAGGAACCATATCGGCTGGAAAACGATCTTTTGGAAACTCCATCACCATATCTTCCTGTTTAGGACCATAGGCTTCAGTAACTGGGATCAAAATTGTCTTTTTTTCACCAACTGTCATTCCAGTAACACCGGCATCGAAACCAGGAATTACCATACCACCACCTACTTCAAACTCAAGTGGTTCGCGGCCTTCAGAAGAATCGAAAGTACTACCATCGGTTAGCTTTCCATGATAATGTACTTTTACAGTATCACCTTTTTTAACTTGTTGCATGTTTTTGATTTGTAATTGAAAGAAATACCAAATTCCGCGGCAAAAGTACAATCCAAAAACAAAAAGAAGGAAGTAAATTTTAGTTAACTTTCGGCCCTAAAGCTTCTTAAATGAAAAAATGGCCTTTTTGTATTGTATTTGCACTAATAATTGGCAGCAGTTTTGCGCAACCTGCCTCATTTTTAACGCGTAAACCACAAGCAACACCTACTAAAGTTCAAATGAACATATTACCAGGTGCTTATAATACAGCTGCTTACCTACCAATGTTAAAAAATAAACGTATTGGCATTTTTGCTAACCATACCGCTACTATTGGCAATACGCATTTAGTAGATTCATTAATTAAACTGGGCATTAAAATTACCATTGCATTCGGACCAGAACACGGTTTTCGTGGCAAAGCTGATGCTGGCGAAAAAGTAGACAACTATATTGACTCTGCCACTGGCATCCCTGTCATTTCATTATACGGTAAAAAAAGAAGGCCTTCTACCGACGATTTAAAAGATGTTGACATTCTTTTATTTGACATACAAGATGTTGGTACTCGCTACTATACATTTATTTCTTCTTTACAATCTTTTATGGAAGCGGCTTTTGAAAATAACAAACCCTTGCTTATACTAGATCGTCCTAATCCAAATGGTTTTTTTGTGGATGGACCAGTGTTAGATACAGCTTTTAAAAGTTTTATTGGTATGCAACCAATACCCATTGTTTACGGAATGACAATTGGCGAATACGCAAAAATGTTGGCAGGCGAAAAATGGTTAACAGCACAAGCCAATGAAAAATATACAAAAATACAAGTAGCAAAAAAAACTGTTGATACGCCATTTTTATTTACAATTATTCCTTGCAGCAATTATACACACCAATCAAAATATGAATTGCCTGTTAAACCTTCTCCTAATTTACCAGATATGAGTTCTACTTATTGGTATGGCTCTAGTTGCTTTTTTGAAGGCACTATTTTAAGTGAAGGACGCGGCACAGACCATCCATTTGCCATATTTGGACATCCTAGTTTGCCAAATAATTTATACGCTTTTACACCTACCAGCAGAGACGGTGCAAAGGATCCAAAATTAAAAGACCAACAATGTTATGGTTGGAATTTATTTGGAACAAAAGAAATGGTTTTAAAAGCAATAGATGGCAAGGTTCAAATTAAGTATTTATTAAACGCTTATCAATTGTATCCTGATAAAGAAAACTTTTTCATTAAACCTAAATCGGGCAAAGCAGTAGATTATTTTTTTAATAAACTTGCTGGCAATGCTGAATTAATGGAACAAATCAAAGCAGGCGTTTCTGAAGCAGCTATTCGCAAATCTTGGGAACCTAAACTTGCTGCATTTAAAAAAATCAGACAGAAATATTTGCTATATCCCGATTTTAAATAACAAGAATTATATTCGCCGCATGAACACTGCCAATTCACCAATGCAAGCATTACGCATCATATTCATGGGAACCCCTGATTTTGCGGTAGCTTCCTTAGATGCATTGGTACAAGCAGGCTGTAATATTATAGGTGTTGTTACTGCACCAGACAAACCTGCAGGACGTGGTATGAAACTAACAGAGAGTGCCGTTAAAAAATATGCAGTTGAAAAAGCTTTGAATATACTACAGCCCGAAAAATTAAAACACCCCGATTTTATTGCCGCACTAACTGCGCTCAAGGCAGATGTACAAGTAGTAGTTGCTTTTAGAATGTTGCCAGAAATCGTTTGGAATATGCCAATATTAGGAACCATTAATTTACACGGATCATTACTGCCACAATACCGAGGCGCCGCACCAATTCATTGGGCTGTAATTAATGGAGAATCACAAACTGGTGTAACTACATTTAAATTACAACACACCATAGATACTGGCGATATTTTACTTCAAAAAAGTTTTACAATTGGCCAAGATGAAACCACCGGAGAAGTACATGATCGTATGAAAGAAATTGGTGCAAATTTATTGGTAGAAACCATTCAAGCAATTGCAGAAGGAGCCATACAACCTAGGCCCCAAAACGAATTGATTGACCCAGCCAATATTAAACATGCACCAAAATTATTTACAGAGAATTGTCAAATAAACTGGAACCAATCAGCTGCAAGTATTCATAATTTCATTCGCGGATTGTCGCCATTTCCTGGAGCGCTATCAAAACTAGACGAAAAAATTTTAAAAATATATCGGAGCGAAAAAGAGATTGCCACACATACACATGCTGCTGGCAGTATTTTTACAGATGGCAAACAACTATTAAAATTTGCAGTAACCGATGGCTATATACACTTGCTAGACCTCCAATTAGAAGGAAAGAAAAGAATGTTGGTTGCTGATTTTTTAAGAGGCTACCGTTCACCAAGTGCTATAGTAATTAACTAGTTGCTCAATTGCTTTTTTAATTCAGCAAAATCAACAACACCTTGTTTGCGCCAAACTTCTACCCCTTTTTTGTAGATGATAAAAACAGGTAATGCCTCCACTTTCATTTGCTGCATTACATTTATATCCATCCCGCCATCAACTTTTACTAACGAAAACTTTAATGATGCTTGTGCTTGTAATTTTTGCAATACTGGTTCCATTGTTTTACATGGCGGGCACCACTGTGCACCAAAATCTACTAATACAACTGGGGCTGCTTTTGTAGATGCCATATAAGTTTCCATTGTTAATTGTGCGGTATTAGACATTGCTTCTACGGGCTTTCCTTCCATTTTCCAAGCAGTTAAGCCGCCTTGTAAATTTTGCACATTTGTAAAGCCATTGGCTGTTAAATATTTTGCTGCGTTACCACTTCTCATACCCGATGCACAATACACCAACAAAGGCTTCAACTTGTCTAAATATTTTATACGATCAATAAATTGTGCTTGGTTGTTCCAATCTGCTTGTAATGCATTTTTTAAATGCCCTGACTGATATTCACCGGCGGTACGTACGTCTAATAATTGAAATGTATTAGTGTTGATTGCCGATTCAAAAGCAGCAACATTTAAACTTCCATTCTGCGCTTGTGAATCGCAAGCCGCAAATAATACCACTATCAAAATAGCTGCAAATAATTTATTCATCTTTTGTTTAATTTAAAATTCAATATAACTGATACTAACAGTAAAGCGATCTTCTGAAATACCTAATGCCGAGGCTGCTGCATTATTCATTCGCAACAAAAGTCCTTCTGCTCCTTTGGTTTCAGGCAATGGGCCTAATACTTTGGCGCAAATACTTTTTTTATTTGATGTAGTAATTCGCAAAATTGTTCCTGGCAAAATTTCATTAGCCAACACATAAAATTTTCTATCAACTACGCCAGAAATTGTTTTAAAAACACCTGCGTCTCCCGTTAAAAATTGGTAAGCCCTATTTTTTTCTTGTGCAAAATAACTATGCGCAAAATAACCTTCATCAGTTGGTTTTGGTTTATAATTATACGCTCCATCTGTTTGCTTTTCTGAAACAACCTCAACAATATTTTTAGTTTGCTTCTTTTTAGGTGTGGCTTTAGTAGATTCAATTGCAGGATTTATAATTACTGGCTTTTCTGCGGGAGGCTCTGGAACAGGCACTGGCACTGGCTTCATTTCTCCTACAATTGTTTTTGCGCCATATTTAGCAGCGTCTAATTCATTTGGATTTGGAATAGTATCGTAAGCAATTGCCTGATAAGCTGCAGTTGTAAATAATACTTTTTCATTTATTAAAAATCCAATCGTTAAAGGCTTTCCTTCGGGTACATAATCTTCATTGAGGTCATTCCATTTTTTTAAGGTGTCGATATTTATTTTATTATACCGTTGACTAATTCTAGATAAATTATCGCCAGTTTTAAAAATATAATACACTGGTTGATATTTACCTGCCCTCGCTTTTTGTACGAAATTATTTTTGGTTAATGGAATCTTTACAAGGTCGCCTTTTTGAATAGTAGCATTTACAGAAACAGCATTGTATTGCGCCAATACAGCAACAGGAACATCAAACTGAATAGCAAAACTTTTTAATGGTATGCTTCCACTACTTACTCGATTGATATAAAAATTAGCTCCGCTGCCCATCACTACTAGTCGGTCTTGCGCCAACGCAGTAATAGAAATTAAGCAACCTAAAAAGCAACTAAACAATTTCATAATCAACAATCTAGTAATATTCTAAACGCTTTTGGCAATATTGTAAAATTAATCTTTTAGTATACGCCATTCAGCAGGATAATAATTATTAATCCTATTGGGTAAAACTTTTGCCCAACCCAAAGACAAACCGCCAAATTGCACCAAATTCCATCCATTTATCCCTGAAAATACAAATTCTTTTCGCCTTAAATACTGCAAAGCTTCATTTAAAGGAAGTTCTATAACAGGATAACCCGCTAATAAGATAGGGCTTAACGCCAATTCATGCGATGGCACAACGTCTTTTCCTTTTAAACTGGCTAGTTCTATACCTGCTTTTTTAATGTATAATTGACTGGCTAAAATGCCAATATCCGTCATCCATTCTTCTGGAATTGCCCTAATTGCCCCTGACTGATTAAACAAAGACAGACCAGGAATTAATGGAATCGTATCAATAATTTGTTGCTGTTCTGTTTTAGATGCCATTTGAATGGCATTGGCTTTATAGCGTTTATTGTCGGTTGACCCTAGTTTTTGAAACACCGCCAAAAAAAATCCTTCGCCTTTTACAAGGTTGGGATAAAATCGATAGCCTGCCGCTTGACTATTGGTTGATTGGGTTGAAACAATTCCCCAATTGGGGTCTATTGATAGACTGATGCTCTTCATATCCATTGAATCAACCAACCAATCACAAATGGTTTCATCTTCTTCAATTGAATAAGAACAAGTTGCATAAATTAATATTCCACCTTCTTTTAAACAAGGCAATGCATCTGCCAGAATGCGCTGCTGACGCTGGTTACATAGTGTAACACTCTCTTCACTCCACTCCTGCATTGCATTCGGATCTTTTCTAAACAAACCACTGCCACTGCAAGGTGCATCAACCACTATTACATCAAAAAAGCCTGGCAAAGATTGAAAATGCGCAGGATCATTATTGGTAACCACTAATGGAGCAGATCCCCATTTGGTACAATTCTCCACTAAAATTGCTGCTCTATTTTTTATCACTTCATTAGCCACCACTAAGCCATCTGTAAAATAACTGGCTAATAGGGTTGTTTTACCGCCAGGTGCTGCACAAAGGTCTAATACTTTTTTCCCTGTTGATTCAGGAACAACTTGCGTTATTGCTTGCCATAAAAACATACTGCTTGCTTCTTGTACATAATAAGCACCCGCATGTAATAATGGGTCAAATGTAAAAAAAGGACGCTCTGTTAAATACCTGCCGTTTGCACACCAAGGTATATTTTCTTGTATTGTTAATTGATTTAAGGAAACAGGTTTTGTAGGATTTATTCTGATAGATACCACTTGCTCACCAGACGCATGTACTTGCTCAAATGCTTCTTGCTCGAAGCCAGTAGCGGTTTGTAAAGATTGAATGAGTGCAGAGGGTAAAGCCAAAGGAAATTTTTTCAAATATACAACCTATCACAAAATAGGCCGTTTTCAAAAACGAATAACCATGTTTTGTTTTGCCATGTTTTCTTTTCTAAAAAAAACTAGCCCAATAAAAAACAAGTCTATGGTAAGTGTAACAGAAGGGTGACCTTGAATTTCAAGCCATGCCTGTTCCATTTCTTTACTCCAATGAATATCGTCGAATACAAGTATCGACTGTTCATGCAATTTGGGCAATAGGGTATTAAAATATTGAATAGTGGGTTCGTATTTATGATTCCCATCTACAAAAACAAAATCTAATGGTGCAGTTGCTGCAATAAAAGGCGAGAGTATTTCATTAAAATTTCCTTGTTGTAATTCTATATTTTTTCGACCCAATAATTGCCAGTTTTTTTTTGCTACAGCAGCCACCGCCTCTGATCCTTCCATAGTAACAATTTGCGCCTGTTCATTACCTGCAGATATATAAGCGGTTGTAATACCAAAGGATGTGCCCAATTCTAAGCTATTTATAGGCTTGTAATAATTTACTAGCCTAAATAATAACTGACCAAATTTCTTAGGTTTTAATGACGAAGCAGCAATTTCTTTTATACTTCTATCATTTGATTTTTTTGTTCTAGAACCTGCACCAAAATCAGTTAAACTTAATACTGTAGGGTTTTCCAGCAATAGTTTTCTGCAATTTTCAATAGGTTGATAGGCATAAAAATTTCGTTGGTCATTTAGCACTTCTTTAATAAAAGCAAATACAAAAGGAGAATGCACGCCATGCCCTTTTCCATTGGAAGCAGTAAACTGGTATTTTAAAAATTTGAAAGCTAGTTTAATGGGAGAATACATCTGCTGAAATCAATTAGGTTATGCTTTTGTATACACTTGAAAACGAAATGCAAAAGCATGTTTTTGATCGGCTTCAAAAAAATCTTCTGAAGATAATTTCCAAGCATCATCCAAAACAGGAAAAAAACTATCCCCTTCTATGGTGGTATCTACCCTCGTTAAATAAATAATATTTGCCGATGGTAATGCTTGCGCATAAATTTCAGCACCTCCTATTACATATAATTCTTTGTAATCGGCTTCAGCTGCTTTTGCATAGGCATCGGCTAAACTATTCGCTAGCACTACTCCTGTTGCTTGATAATTTTCTTGACGCGTAATTACAATATTCATTCTGCCATTTAAAGGCTTACTTCCCATAGATTCAAAGGTCTTACGCCCCATAATAACAGGCATAGCCCAAGTAGTATTTTTAAAGAACCGCATGTCTTTGGGTAAATGCCAAAGCAATTGATTGTCTTTGCCTATGGCGTTATTGTTCGATGCGGCTACTATTAAAGAAATGATCATCTAACAAAATTAGGTAATTAAAAAGCTAACTAAACCGCAACTGGCGCTTTAATTGGTGGATGGTGTTGGTAGTTCTCCAGTGTAAAATCTTCGAATTGAAAAGAAAAAATATCTTTTACTGCAGGATTAATTTTCATTACTGGCAAAGGAAAACTTTCTCTACTTAATTGTAATTGTGCCTGTTCTATATGGTTATTGTATAAATGTACGTCTCCAAAACTGTGCACAAAATCGCCATATTCCAAACCGCAAACTTGTGCAACCATCATGGTTAATAAAGCATAAGAAGCAATATTAAAAGGCACACCCAAAAACACATCGGCACTTCGTTGGTAAAGTTGACAACTTAGTTTGCCATCTGCCACATAAAATTGAAACAAACTATGGCAAGGCATCAACGCCATTTTGGGTAATTCTGCTACATTCCAAGCACTAACAATCATGCGTCGACTGTCAGGACTATTTTTAATTTGATTAACCACATCAGTAATTTGATCAATCACTGTTCCATCTGCACCTTCCCAACTGCGCCATTGCTTTCCGTAAACCGGACCAAGATTGCCATTTTCATCGGCCCATTCATCCCAGATACTCACTTTGTGTTCATTTAGGTATTTCACATTGGTATCGCCCATTAAAAACCAAAGCAATTCATATACAATACTTTTTAAGTGCAGTTTCTTGGTAGTTACCATTGGGAAGCCTTTTTGAAGGTCAAACCGCATTTGGTATCCAAAACAACTTCTAGTTCCAGTACCTGTTCTATCCGTTTTAACGGCCCCATTGTCTAAAATATATTGTAATAGTTGGTGGTATTGCTGCATAACTGCAAGGTAATAAAGAAGGACCGAAGCAAACGTCAGCAGAATCAAATGGGGATTCTCTGTTAATTAAATCCCATACAACCAGGCCCTTAACAGGCATTTCAGATTGAATATTAGTTAATAATATATATATTTGATTTTATTAGCAGAAAAAAAGCAAAATATATAACAAATTCGTTTTACAAGATTCTTGTATCCAAACACCCCTAAATACCTCTAATTAATGAAAGTTTTAATTGCAGACGACCATACAATTGTTCGCGAAGGGCTTAAGCGAATATTGTTAGAAGCTTTCCCTTTTTGCGAGATTCATGATGTATCTGACGCGGCTGATTTATTAAAAAAAGCCATTTCAGAAAAATGGGATATTATTATTTCCGACATCAGTATGCCTGGTCAATCTGGAATAGAGGTATTAAAGCAAATTAAAGAGCACGCACCACTGGTTCCCGTTTTAATGTTAAGTATGCATGCTCCAGAGCAATATGCCGTTCGTTCCATTAAAGCAGGTGCTTCTGGATACCTTACAAAAGAAAGTGCCCCATTTGAATTGGTAAATGCAGTAGAAAAAATATTAGGCGGAAGAAAATACATTACCCCACAAGTAGCCGAAGTACTAGCGGAGTCTATTGAGCAAAATGTAGACAAAGCACCACACGAAATTTTATCGGATCGTGAATTTGAAGTTTTAAAACTATTAGCAAGCGGACAAAGTATTTCTAAAATTGGAGAAGCTTTATCGCTAAGTGTAAACACAATTAGCACCTACCGCGCAAGAATCATGGAAAAGCTAAATATTCATAATAACGCCAACCTTGTAAAATACGCCATGAAACATGGCTTGATTTAAACCCAATTTATAATACAAAAGTAGTAAGACTACTACGTACTACCACATAATTCACCAAAAAAAATGCCCAATCCTGTTACAAGGGATTGGGCATTTTTAGTAGGCATTTATCATAAGTCCTGCTATTTTTCTCCCTAGCCTTTAAAGGTTGCTTTGTACTGTAAAACAAAGCAAATGAAAAGCGCTAAAACCTACAGTACCAAAGCAGTTACAACTATCGCAATCATTGCTTTTGCGCTCCTTACTCAAACAAATCTTTTCGCAAACAATACCAACAATTTCGCCCCAATTGGCATCACTTTAAATGGTGCAGAATTTGGCAACAACAATCTACCAGGCATCTATAAAAAAGACTATATCTATCCTACTACTGAAGAAGTAAAATATTTCGCTGCAAAAGGGGTTAAAATGATCCAATTACCAGTAAGATGGGAAAGACTACAACATACTATTGGCGGCGAGCTTAATGCCACTGAATTACAATTCATTACCAATTTTATTAAAACTTGTAAAACCTATCAAGTTGATGTAATTGTAACCATTCAAAATTATGGTCGTTACAAAATCAACAACGTTGAATACCCTTTAGGTAGCAAACAAGTTCCTTATACTGCTTTCAGGGCTTTTTGGAAAACACTTGCTACCAACTTAAAAAACTACAACAATATCTACGGTTACGATTTAATGGCTGAGCCAAACAATATGGGAGAAAATGTTTGGGGAAATGCAGCACAAGAAGCCATCTACGGAATTAGAGAAGTAGATACTACACACACAATTATAGTTGATGGCAATAGTTATGCTTGTGCCGAAAAATGGGTTGAGTATAGCGACGAATTGAAATACTTAGAAGATCCTAATAACAATATGATGTTTGATGCTCATTGCTATTTTGATGCAGACCGCAGTGGTGCTTACACCAATGGTTTCACTAATGGAATCAGCACAGAGATTGGCGTTCAAAAGATTGCACCATTTATTAACTGGCTTAAAAAAAATAACAAAAGAGGTTATGTAGGCGAGTTTGGTATCCCTAAAAATGACGCAAGATGGATTCCAGTTTTAGACAAATTCTTAAACTATATCCAACAGAACGGAATAGGTGGTTGCTATTGGGGAGCTGGTCAATGGTGGAACAATTACAGTTTATCTATCGAACCATTAAAAGGAGTTGACCAACCACAAATGTTGGTGCTTAATAAATACTTAAATGAAAAAAGTAGTTACGCATATAACACTGCTTACAATACAACTAAAACAACCATTAAATAAACAAAAAAATACGTAGTAATAACACTACAAATAATTCACAAAAACACTAGGTATTTATCAATCGAATACTACATGTTACCAATAGAAAGAGTTTGAAATTGTATCGGATTTAATACACACAAATAGTAGCAAATTTATGAAATACCCCTTTATTTTAGACAGCACATTATCTGCATTAATTCAGTCTAATCAACTGTTAATTATTGCCACAAACTTAAATGGTCATATTAATTTTTTCAACGAAAAAGCAGCGCAGTTTTCTTTTGAAAATAATTCCATTTCTGTTGGCGTAGACTTATTGTCTGTATTGAGTTTCAACGAAAAAGAATTGCATCAAAACAAGTTGCAAGCGTGTTTAGAAAGCATCACTTCAACTGATAGTTTTACTTTCAATTTACAGTTGAATCAAAATACAACACAAGAAGTTAATGGCAGTGTTTCTGTAATTAAAAATGAGGCATTTGAAGCCGTTGGTTTTTTATACATTGGTCAAGTATCTGCAATTGAAAATAACGAATTAGAAACCCAGTCAATTGCAGCAACAACTAATTATGAAATTAGTAGGTTACGCAAAATGGAACAAACCATTAAAAAGCAAAACCAACTGATTTCTTTATTAAACAATGAGTACTTAAAATTCGAAAAAATTGCGGCTGCTTCAAACCAGTGTATTGTAATTAGCAATACCCTAAATAAAATCACTTGGGTCAATGATGCGCTTGCTAATTTATTAGGCTTTTCATTAGAAGATGCGCTTGAAAAACAAGACTTCCATTTGCTAGTTGGTAAAGAAACAAATACAGATGATATAAACGAATTGAAAGCCTGCGTTTGCGACCTAGTTTCAATTAAAATTGAAATGATTGTTTATCACAAATCAGGCAGTCCTATTTGGGTTGAATTAACCAAAGAACCTATTTATGACAACATGAAAAAGTTCACAGGATTCTTGCTTACACTTACAGATATCAGCTTAAAGAAATTTTCTGTTCAAGAAACTGCAAAGCAAGTAGCATCACTTAAAAAGATGTCCTTTATTGCTTCGCATGAAATAAGACAGGAATTTTCAAATATTATGCAAGTAACCCAAACAAGCAAACTGCAAGAACCTTCTATTGAAATGTACCAACAGCAGTTATCTGCAATAGAACTTTCTACACAAAAAATGAATGCCGCAATTTATGATTTGAATGACCAAATTAATTTTGCTACTTCTACTTCTATCTCATTAGATGCTTTTTTAAACCAAGAAATAGAAGAGATTGTTTTAATAGACGACGATAGATTTGTAAACAAAATGAATCAACAGGTAATTAATTCACAATATCCAAATTTGCCTATTAAAATATTTGATGATGTAGACTATGCTTTATCGCATATAAATGCCAACCCTATTACTAGAAGAAAAATTATTGTCGACTTAAGATTCCCATATAAATCTGGTTGGTACTTTTTAGACGAATACCAGCAATTAAACCAGCCTTGGCAAGTAGTTGTATTAACAGCTTCTCTTCAAAAAGAAGATTTAGAAAAATCTAAAGACTATCGTTTTGTTACCCATTTTATGACTAAGCCATTTAATGTAGCACAATTAAAAAGTTTAAACATAGTTCCTGCAAAAAAACTAGCGCAGGTATAAATACTTCCCCCCATCCAACAATAAAAAAAGGGTCTGCAAATTTGCCGACCCTTTTTCTTTAATAGTTTGCAACAAACTATCTATGGTGTCTTCTATCTAATTCTTTTTTTATTAATGATAATTCCCTTCCTGTTTGTCCACTAACGCTGCTATTCTCTTGCGCACGACGCATTAAATAAGGAATCACATCTCTAATAGGACCAAATGGCAAATACTTGCTTACGCTAAATCCTTCTTTTGCCAAATTAAAACTAATATTATCGCTCATGCCATATAGTTGCGAAAAATGCACATGTGGGTGATTGTGAGCCAACCCTTTCACATCCATCATTTGAGCCGCTAATAAGCAACTCTCTTCGTTATGAGAAGCCACAATACAAGCAATCGCATCTGAATGCTTAATACAAAAAGCAATGGCCGCATTATAATCTCTATCAGAAGCTGCTTTGTCTATTTGAATTGGGGAAGGATAACCTTTTTCATATGCTCGCTCTCTTTCCTTTTCCATATATGCACCTCTAACCAATTTCATTCCTAGTATAAAACCTTGTTGCTTGGCAATTTGTAAGGAGATATCTAAAAAATGAAGCCTATCATGACGATACAATTGAATCGTATTATACACTACCGCTTTTTCTTTGTTAAAGATTTCCATCATCTCCATTGTTAAGCGGTCTACCGGATCTTGCATCCAACTTTCTTCTGCATCAATTAATACACCTATATTTTTTTCTGCAGCAGCTTCGCAAATCACATACATTCTATCACGTACACGATCCCATTCCGCAATTTCAAGTTCATTGTCGTGGATACCACTTCTAAGTCTTGGTGCATCATTCAAAGTTTCAAGCAAAGTATTACTAGCAATACCAGTCACTTTAATACTCATGAATGGAATATTAGATTGGGTTGCGGCATAATTGATTACACGAATAAATTCTTCGGTAGCCATATCGAAATTCTCTTCGCCTTCTTTTCCTTCAACACCATAGTCAAGAATCACCTGCACATCATACTTACCTAGTGTACTAACTACACCGGCAGTTTCCGTGAGGGTTTCGCCTCCAACAAATTGTTTGAAGATTGTCTTTCGGATTAAGCCGTCAATAGGCAATCCGGTTTTCATTAAAAAAGGAGTCAGTCTAGTGCCTAATTGCACAAACAATGGAAAACCCATGGTTTGAAACAAAAATCTAGCCCCTTTTAATTCTTTGTCGGCTTTGTAGGCAAAAGCGGTTTCGGTGTTTTCAAAGGAAATATTCATTGCTAACGGTCGTTCGTTACACAAATATCGGAACAGTATTTGTAAGTAAAAAAAAGGTTTTACAGAATACCCTATTTATTTAAATCGCTTGGTGATTAAAAGGCTGTAAAACCATTTCACTTACTACCCCAGACCTAGGTTGTTGGCATAAAAACCAAATGGCTTTAGCTGCTTCCTCGGCCATTACCATTTTATCTCGTTGAACCCTCAAGTCTATATGATCCCAAAATGGTGAATCAACCCCACCAAGGAACAAATTGGTGATTCTAATTTCGGTTCTTTTAATTTCTTCTCTAATACTTTGCATCATACCCACTAATCCAAATTTACTAGCACTATAAGCTGCAGCACCTGCCATTGGTACTTTTCCTAGTACGCCAGGAATATTAATTATTAATCCTTTCTTCTGTTCCTTCATACCAGGAAGCACCGATTGCATTAAATAAAACACACCCACTAAATTGGTGTTTAAAGACAACCTAAACTCTTCTGCCGATAAGGTTTCCATAGGTTTAATAATACCCACACCAGCAGCATTCACCAAAATATCAATCACAGGCATTTGTAATTGAATCAAACTAAAACTATTTTTCACTGATAGTTCATCTGCCAAATCCATTTCAAAAACTTGGGTTAATGGAATATTAGCCGTTTCAGCCACAGCTTTCAATTTCAACATATCCCTACCCGTAATACATAGATTTGCACCAGAACTTGCTAATAATTTAGCTGTCTTTTCGCCTATTCCACCAGACGCACCAATCAATACCACATTTTTGCCCTTTAATGATTCCATTTTTCTGAATTTTAAACTATCAACAAGCGCTATTAAATTTTGTTGCAAATTGGCTAAGAAATAAGCATTGATTGGAGTTTAAAAAAATAATCAGACATTCGCATATGCACATCACTCATACTGAAATTTACAAATACGCCATACCAATGCTGCCTTTTACTATTGCAACGGGCACAATGCATTTTGCGCAAAATATCTTTATAAGAATTCACACAAATGAAGGTTTAATTGGGGTTGGAGAATGTTCCGCATTCCCAATGATTGCAGGCGAAACGCAAAACACTTGCTACGAAATGGCTAAAGATTTTGCCTTGGTTTGGAAGAATAAAAACCCTCTTGCCATTGAAGAAAGAATGCAAGAATTAGACTTATTCACAGCTGGAAATTATACTGCAAAAAGCGCCTTCGATATGGCCTTGTATGATATTGCTGCAAAGCTTGCAAACCAGCCCTTGTACCAATATTTAGGAGGATCAAAAAAAACAATTGAAAGTGATCTTACCATTGGTATTGACACCCCCGAAAAAATGGCCGCAACAGCCATCACATTTAAAGAGAAAGGCGTTAATATCATTAAAGTGAAATTAGGAAAAAACGCATTAGAAGATGTTGAAAGAATGAAACAAATTAGAAATGCCATTGGTAATGAAATTGGCATTCGAATTGATGCCAATCAAGGATGGAGTTATGAAGATGCAGTAATGGCATTAACCGCAATGGGCCCCTACAATGTAGCTTTTTGCGAACAACCTATGCGCAAATGGAACGACGAACTTTTGCCATCACTAGTGAAACTTTCTCCTATTCCAATTATGGCAGATGAAAGCGTATTCACACACCACGATGCAGCACGTTTAATTAAACACAAAGCATGTGATTATATCAATATAAAATTTGCCAAAAGCGGCGGCATTTTAGAAGCCATTAAAATCAATCAAGTTGCCGAGACCAATGGCATTGCTTGTATGATGGGTGGCATGTTAGAGAGCCGAGTGGCACTAACTGCAAAAGTGCATTTTGCAATGGCTAATGATAATATTAAATTCTATGATTTAGATACTTGTTTACTAGGCCATTTAGCCGATCCTGTAATTGGCGGCGTTACCTATAAAGGAATGGAATTGGAACTAACAGATACACCAGGTATAGGGGCCGATGTTAGCAATGACTATTTAAAAGATTTAGAACAAATTGTTATTTAATAGGATTGAAATAATGAAGCAGGCTTAAAAGAAAGTACTAGCGTATCTTTGACAAAATACCAAAAACTATGGACGGAAAAAAAGCAGTTGAAAGTTTTACCATCATGAATGAATTGGTATTACCCAACGACACCAACACTTTTGGCAATTTAATGGGAGGCCGTTTAATGTATTGGATGGATATTGCTGCAGGTATTGCCGCAGGAAAACATTGCAACACGCCAAGTATGACCGCTTCTGTAGACCATTTAAGTTTTAAAAATCCTATTAAACTAGGCAATGTAGTTCATATTGAAGCACAGGTGTGCAGGGCATTTAATACCTCTATGGAAATCCATTTAAGGGTATGGGGCGAAGACTTATTACACCAATATAAATACGAAAGCAATGAAGCTTATTTCACTTTTGTAGCACTTGACCCTAACGGAAAACCAAGACTAGTTCCACCAGTTATTCCTGAAACCGACGAAGAAAAAAGATTGTTTGAAGGCGCATTAAGAAGAAGACAATTAAGACTAATACTGTCAGGAAAAATGAAGCCAGATGATGCAAATGAATTAAAAGCTTTCTTTATAAAGGACTAATTAATAAAGTTAATTAAACACCAGGTGTATGGTGCTTTCCTTTTAATTTATAGGTTTCATCCTGCTCAATTGCATGCATTACTTTTGCTAAAATCATTTCAACTGGCATAGTGTAATCAATTACCAATGGCGCTTTAATTCTAATAGAAAGCTTCACCCCTTTTTTCTTAAACAACAATCCTGTTTTACTAAACGCCCTCCAAAAGCCATTGATAACAACAGGTACAACAATTGGCTGATTGTTTTTAATGATATGTGCAGTACCTTTTCGTCCTGGAGCAAAGGGCTTAGTGGTTCCTTGCGGAAATGTAATTACCCAACTCTTTTGTAATGCATGGTCTATTTTATGGGTATCTGATTCTTCTCTAGACCTTTCAATATCCTTGCCATCAGATCGCCAAGTTCTTTTAATGGAAATAGCACCAGCCAATTTAAATAAACGGCTAATAAAATTTCCGTTCATGGTTTCTTCAGCCGCTATAAAAAAAACATTGGTAAATGGATTCAACAAGTAGTAAGGCAATCCTAGTCTATTTTTTTTACGCCATTTTACCGCACAGAAAATATGTAAAAACGCAATCACATCTGCAAAATAGGTTTGGTGATTGCTTACAAATAAAACATTCTTTTTAGGAAGATTTTCTAAATGCTCGGTGCCTTCAATTTTAATTTGATTAACCCATGCCAACCCAGGATATGATGCAAACCCCACTAGTGCATAAACAAATGATCTTAGTAGTTTGATATGTTTTAAACGTTCGCCTAACTTCATTGATCTTTCTATATTAATTTCGCTACTTAAATAAAAATAGGTGTTTTGTATCAGCTAGTAGAATATTTTTGCGCAAATAAATAAACACAATGGCAATAGATACCGTGATTTTTGATATTGATGGACTACTAATTGACAGTGAGCCTTTATGGAATGAAGCAGCCGAAGAGGTGTTTAAACAGTATGGTGTTATGCTCACAGAAGCACAATACCATACTACTACCGGATTAAGAACAAAAGAGTTTGTAAAATGGTGGTTTGGCTATTTTAACATTAGCGAATTGGAATATCAAAATGCAGAAACTAAAATAGTAAATGCCGTTCTTGAGAAAATAGAAAACAAAGCAGTAGCAATGCCTGGCCTTTCTCATATTTTTGAATTCTTCTACAACAAACAATTCAAAATAGGATTAGCCACTTCATCGCCACAAGCCTTGATAGATCTAGTATTAAAACTAACTGGCATTGGACCTTATTTGCACGCAACCGCATCTGCCGACTTATTGCCATTCGGAAAACCACATCCACAAGTGTACTTAAATTGTGCTGCACAAATGAACTCCATCCCTACAAATTGTATTTGTTTTGAAGATTCATTTAATGGAATGATTGCTGCAAAATCAGCCCGCATGAAATGTGTGGTAGTTCCGCATTTTTCGCAACTCAAAGACGAAAGATGGGGTGCCGCTGATTTGAAATTATCCTCTTTACAAAATTTTGGAGAGTTGCATTTTAATAGAATTAACCAATAACCATTTTCTATTAAGACATTGACTCGTCTTAAATAACTGATGCCATTGATATCATTATTCTACCAAGGAACATATGGCCGTATAAAAAAAGCAAACCCTCTTTTGAAAGGTTTGCTTTTTTATTATAAAGAATATAGAAAATTATTTCTTAGACTTCAAGTTTGGATGAGGAGCTGGCACTGTATTAGGACCATCTTCTGTAGTACCTTGAAGATCTACTGTATTCAAGTCTCCGTTTTGTCCATAAGACCAAACGAAACGGCTTTCAGACACACCTTGTTTTTCAACTAAGTATTTGATAACTGCATTTACTCTATCCCAACTTAATTGTTGAGCAGATTTGCTAGTTGAACCATATCCAATCACTTTTACTTTGCAACCAGGATTAGCAATGATTTTAGCAGCAGCTGTAGCTAATACTGTTTGGTTGTCTGCAGAAAGTTTTGCGTTTCCTTTAAATTGAACACTTGGCAATGCACCAATATTACATTCAACCAATGGAGCGAATTTCAAGTTAGCAACTAAGTCTTTTACTTCTTTGCAACAAGCAGGCTCAGGGCAAGATCCAACACCGTCAGCATTTACAGGGAAACATTTTTGAGATGTTAAAATCTCTTTGTCTTTGTAATCAGGAACACCATCTCCATCTGTATCTTTTGAAACACCATGGCTATCAACTGGCGCACCAGCTGGTGTATTTGGTTCAAGATCAAACTGATCAGTTACACCATCTTTATCTCCATCTGGAAGTACTGTTTTAGGCAGTTTCATGTGAGATGGCTTGTTGATTTCTGAATAAACATAGTTATTAGGATTAATCCAATACAAAGGTTGTACACGCTTAGATTTTTTGCCCAAATTGATGTTTAATTTCAAACCACCATACCACCATGCATCATATGCGTTACTTGAAGTACTTGTATAGCCTTCTAAATAATCGTAATTAGTTAGTGTATTAGTAATTTCAAATGCCAAATTTACACTATTGCTAATTTTCAATGCTGCACCCATACCTACATTAAATCCAAAAATGCTGGCACTTGTTGCACTAGCAGAAATGGTATTACTGTTACTTGATGGATTGTAAGTAGTGTAAGATCCGTTACTTAAAATATCTTGCTTAACTTGAGAAGAAGAAACTTCCATACCAGTAATTGCATAGATATTTACTTTTGGATTTCCTCTATAATAACTTGTAGTATTTAAAGAGGTTAATAAGTTAAATCCAAAATGGCTTGAAGTATGCTTGTAATTATAAGTTGCTGGTGTTGTTACAGCAGTTTTCTTTGTGCCATTAATTGAATAATAAGCATAATAAGGCCTTAAAGAAAAGGTATGATTTAATGCTTTACGCAAAGTAACGGTTCCACCGAATCCAGCTTTTGAGCTTAAATCAGAAGATAAAAAAGGAACACCAAATCCAATACCCAATTCCCACTGGTCGCGTGGCTTTGCAGGATAAGGCGTTTGGTTGTTTAAAAACTCATTGTATTGAGGTAATAATTTGGTAGGAACTTTAGAGCTGTCCTTCCAATTCCATCCCCAATCAGTTTGAGCCATACCTATTGTCTGAATAAAGACAATTAGGGCTGCCGCTAATAGATACTTTTTGCTTGTCATAATCGATATTTGTTAAGTAATGAAAATTATGTTATCAATATATATGCCAAAATTATGAATTGTGTTTGATAAACAACTGTTATTATAAAAAAATAACCTATTTATATCATTATAAAGACCCCTTTTATCTATCAATCGTTGCATATATAGACATTATTGTTTTTAACCTTACTATATTGCACTTATTTTAGGTATGAAGCTAGCTAAACAGGTTATATCCAAAGAGCTGATTCTTTTTGAAGCACATTTCAGAGAAGCGGTAAAAAGCAGGGTGGCGCTTTTAGATCGTATCATGCAATACATCGTAAAACGCAAGGGTAAGCAATTACGCCCAATGTTTGTTTTACTATGTGCAAGACTCGGAGGAGAAATCAATGATAGTAGTTATCGAGCAGCTTCTTTGGTAGAATTATTACATACCGCAACGCTGGTTCACGACGATGTTGTTGACGAAGCAAATGAGCGTAGAGGTTACTTTTCTATTAATGCACTTTGGAAGAATAAAATTGCAGTACTTGTTGGTGATTACTTATTATCAAAAGGCCTATTACTCTCTTTAAATAATAAAGACCACGAAGTTTTAAGAATCTTATCCGAAGCTGTAAGGCAAATGAGTGAGGGTGAATTATTGCAAATAGAAAAAGCGCGCAACCTCAACCTCAACGAATCGGTTTACTACGAAATTATTAATGGCAAAACTGCTTCTCTATTAGCGTCTGCTTGTGCCGCTGGGGCATCCACTACTTTTGAAGATCCCATTCAAGTAGAAAAACTTAGAAGCTTTGGCGAAAAAGTAGGAATGGCATTTCAAATTAAAGATGATTTATTCGACTATGGAAATGCCAATGTAGGAAAACCAACTGGCAATGATATTAAAGAAAAGAAACTAACACTACCATTAATTTATACCCTAAATAATTGCAGTGCTAGTTTAAAAAAACAACTCATTTATATTATTAAAAATGAGAACACCAATAAAGAGAAAGTACAATTCGTAATTGATAATGTAGTAGCCGCAGGAGGTATTAAATACGCAACTGAAAAAATGGAAAATTTTAGAGACGAAGCCATGGCTATTTTACATACGTTTCCAGACAGTAATATTCGCCAGGCATTAGAAGAATTAGTACTCTATACAACCGATAGAAATTATTAATGCAGAAACGCTGGAAAATATTACCCGTCAACGAAACCAGTATAGCCAAATTACAGACTGATTTAAAAATAAATAAAACACTTTGTAGCATATTGGTTCAGCGAGGTCTAGCCGATTTTGAAACCTCTAAACATTTTTTCCGACCACAACTATCCAACTTACATAGCCCATGGCTTATGAAGGATATGGACAAAGCCGTTGCTCGATTTTTACAAGCAATTGATCAAAAAGAAAAAATATTAGTCTATGGCGATTATGATGTAGACGGCACTACCTCGGTGGCTTGCATGTACCAATTTATACAATCAATTTATACTGAAGTAGACTATTATATTCCCCACCGTTATCGCGAAGGATACGGCGTAAGTAAAGCAGGCATTGACTTTGCTAAAGAGCAAGGTATGACATTGATTATATCTTTAGACTGTGGCATTAAATCAGTAGAATTAATTACTTATGCTAAAGAATTAGGTATTGACTTTATTGTTTGCGACCACCATCTGCCAGATACAGAATTACCCCCAGCTATTGCTATATTAAATGCCAAACAAATCGATTGTAATTACCCTTATAAAGAGCTTTGTGGTTGTGGTGTAGGATTTAAACTAGCAACTGCAATAGCAGAAAAACTAGGCCTTCCATCCGAAACCTATTTACAATACTTAGACTTAGTTGCTACAGCAATTGCTGCAGATATTGTACCCATGACTGGCGAAAACAGAATCATGGCTTTTTATGGATTGAAAAAAATAAACGAAAATCCATCACCCGGTATAAAAGCCTTAATGGAATTAGCGGGCGTAAAAAAACACATGTACATTACCAATGTGGTTTTTATGATAGCGCCAAGAGTGAATGCCGCAGGTAGAATGGATGATGCAAAAAAAGCAGTCCAATTATTTATAGAGCAAGATCCTTTAAAAGCAATTGAATTTGCAAAAGTATTACAGTCCGACAATACAGATAGAAAGGAAGCAGATAGCAGCATTACAGAACAAGCACTAGAAATTATTGCAAAAGACGCTAGCTATGCGAATAAGAAAACAACATTCGTATTTCAATCAAACTGGCATAAAGGCGTTGTAGGAATTGTAGCTAGTAGATTAATAGAAAAATATTATCGCCCAACAATTGTACTAACACAAAATGAAAATATTGTAAGTGGTAGTGCTAGAAGTGTTGCAGGATTTAATTTATACGAAGCCATACATGCCTGCCGAGAATATTTATTAGGATATGGCGGACATTTTGCAGCAGCCGGCATGAGTTTACTACCAGAAAATGTTCAGGCCTTTGCCACCGCATTTGAAAAAGTAGTATCCGAAACAATTCCCAACGAATTATTAACGCCTGAAATTATTATTGATGCCCCAATTGAGTTTACAGAAATAACAACAGCATTTTATCAAATCATATTACAGATGGAGCCATATGGTCCTGAAAATATGCGTCCTGTATTTATAGCTAAAAATGTAATTGACAGTGGTTATTCTAAAATTGTTAAGGATGCGCATATTCGTTTTGTACTCAAACAAAACCGTACAACCCTTACTGGAATAGGATTTAATATGTCGGATAAATTCAACTTAATACAACAAAACAAACCACTTGATATTGTATTTACCATTGATGAAAACGAATACAATGGCAACACTACTCTACAAATTAAAATGATTGACTTTAAGCTTAGCGAGAATTAATACAAGCAAATACCTCCTCTAATTACACCGAATAATATCTACCTTAATAATATTTAAATACCCTGAATAAAATAATTTCTGAAGCGTAAAAAAAAGAGGTTGTATCAAAACTAAAATGCTACGCTGAGAATTGTGAAAAGAATATTTTTATCCATCAGGTATCCCTATTAAAAGAGACTGACTCATACTATTGAGTCAGTCTCTTTTAAAATTATTCTGTCCCGTCCTAAAATAATGATACACAAAAACAATCATTATGTCAGAACAACAAGAAAGTCGGTTTATTAAGCGCCGGCAGCTTTCTCTGCTTCCATCAATTCAACACTGCGATTAATGAAATTAGTTAATTCAGCACCTTTTAATAAGCCCTGACTCAACAAAGCCAAATCAGCCAAAGACCGAACTTGTTTTTCTTGCAAAGACTTATTCGCATTCTTTAATAGGGTTTGATAAATTGGGTGATTACCATTTACAGTAAGTGTAACTTCGTCGGGCATTTGTGCATAGAATGCGGTCATTCCACCTCCAACACCAGCCATATCTTTCATCCTACGCATGAACTCAGGACGCGTAGCAACCACCGGAGCAGCGTCTACACTTAATCCTTTCACTTCTGTAGTTACATGTAATTCTGGAATTTGAATATTGAACAATTCTTTTAAAGCAGCTTCTTCGTCTTTGTTTAATACAGACTCGCTAGCTTCTTGCTTGTCAATTAAATTATCAACAATATCTGCATCCACTCTTACAAAAACGGTGTTCTCCCATTTCATTTCCATATTGTTAATGAAAGCGGCGTCAACCAGTGTTTCCATTTTAACCACTACAAATCCTTTATTGGTAGCAGCTTGAATGTAGGCATCTTGTTGAATTGGATTGGTTGTATATAATACCACTTGTTTCCCTTCCTTGTTTTTTTGTAAGGTTTCGGTAGCCATTTTGTATTCTTCAATAGTATAGAATTTACCAGCAGTATCTTCCATTACTAAAAACTTAGCAGCTTTATCCAAGAACTTGTCGTCGGTCATCATACCATACTTCACAAACAAACCAAGGCTATCCCATTTTTGCTCGAATTCAGTTCTTTCTTTATTGAAAAGTTCTTCTAATTTATCGGCAACTTTTTTGGTAATGTGTGCGTTGATTTTTTTAACGTTTGGATCACCTTGTAAATAGCTCCTACTAACATTCAACGGAATATCTGGGCTATCAATTACACCTTGTAATAACATTAAAAATTCTGGAACAATATCTTTTACTTCATCGGTAACAAAAACCTGGTTGCAGTAAAGTTGAATTTTGTCTTTTTGAATTTCGTAGCTCTGTTTAATTTTAGGGAAATATAAAACACCTGTTAAATTAAATGGATAGTCTACATTCAAATGAATCCAAAACAAAGGCGTTTCGTTAAACGGATATAATTCTTTGTAGAAGTTTTCGTAGTCTTCTTTGGTTAAATCACTAGGCTTACGAACCCAAATTGGATTGGTATTATTAATTGATTTTTCTTCCGTTGCAGCTTCTTTTTCTTCACCTTCAATGGCTTCTTTAACTTCTCCTACTTCAGAAAAGAAAATAGGCACTGGTAAGAATTTACAAAAACGGGTTAAAATACTTTTAATTCTAGAACCGTCTAAAAACTCTTTACTCTCTTCGTTAACATGCAACACAATTTTAGTACCACGTTGGCTATAGTCTACATCGTATAATTCAAATTCAGGACTGCCATCGCAACTCCAATAAACCCCAGAACCCTCTTTATGACTTTTAGAGAAAAGTTCTACTTTATCACTCACCATAAAAGCACTATAGAAACCCAAACCAAAATGCCCAATAATATTGGCATCCTTGTATTTTTCCATGAATTCTTCTGCCCCACTAAAGGCCACTTGGTTGATGTACTTGTCAACCTCTTCGCTTGTCATACCCACACCACGGTCGGTAATGGTTAAGGTTTTTTCTTTAACGTCTAGTTCAACATCAATACGTAATTCGCCTAGGTCGCCTTTTGCTTCGCCAATTGAAGACAATGTTTTTACTTTTTGGCTAGCATCTACCGCATTGCTCACTAGTTCACGTAAAAAAATCTCATGGTCGCTGTACAAGAATTTCTTAATAATCGGAAAAATATTCTCCGTACTTACACGTATTTGTCCTTTTTGCATATGATACTATTTTGCTTGCATTGGTCAAAGACAGTACCAAACAAGCAAATGCTGACACTATGACAAGCAAAAAAGCAATCATTCAATTTGTACGTTAATTTTGACAGGATTCAAGCCAATACTCAAACCCAAACTGACCTACTTACACCTTGGCTGCCTTAGGTTTACATCAAAACTATCTCTAATAGACAACTGTTTGGTGGTACCAAAAACACTATAAATACCCACAATTGAACCATTGCCAATAGGTGTTTTAGCATTGGCAAAATTGGCATAGCCACTTGTTCTTAATAAAATAGTATTTCCATTGCAAGCGCGAATTGTTCTATTAAGCGATTGTTTATTTATTGCGTCTCCATAAGTTTTTGCTGTATCGGATGGGGCAAATTCAACTTGGTCTAATTGCACCAACATACTCTGATAATTATTGTTAAGGGAGCTAATGGGCACTACAATTGGTGTTAAACTATTTACTAGTTCCCCTTTAATAATGAATTGGTCAAATAGGGTTTGAGGTATCCCTGTTAGTGTTGGCGATGTTGGATCTGAATTGTCTACACCAACGCCTAATTGAATCATTTTTCCATAATCTCCTAGCCATAAATCTTTTAATTTGATAGCAACTTTTCTACCCACAGGAAAATTGGCATCAAGTTTAATTCCATCCATTCTAATAGTGATGCCACCAGAAGTATCTTGAACAACAATTGATTTATAAAAATTATCAGATTGATCATTCGCAACCACCACCCCTGCTATTAATTTCGATTCTGTTATTTGTTCAAACTTACCCATTGTATGCTTGGCTCTAAGATCCTTAATACTTAAATCTGGCGCAAAAGCTAATTCTAAAATTGAGGGTGGTGCATCGTATTTTTTTTCACAACTATTAAAAACTATACTGATTGCCAAACAGAAAATAATGCTGCATGTTATTGATGTATTGTATTTCATGAAAATTTATTGTTTGTATATTAAAAAGTGCTAATTAATTATTAAATCATTTGTCTATGTATGTAATTCAATACCGATAAACCAATGAAAGCGAATAATTAAGCCCCATGCCATAGAAGTATTTTGGCGGAAATTTATTGGCATCTTTATTATCGAAGTCAAATCGAAGTTGTTCATACGCCGATAATACAAGGTCTTGCTTGTTTAGTAAATTACTAATACTCAAACTGCATTCCCATTGACTAGTTTTTTTCGTGCCCAACCTAAATCGATGGCTAATAAAAAGGTTGGCCAAATATTGTACTGGTAATTTTTCTTGCTTTAATAATTGAGCCCCTTTTTCTGTGCTAGGATCCACAGGATAAATGGCTTCGGCAGTTCTTTTAATAGGATTCCATCCAATCCATTGCCGATCGAATATATTAGCATTTGCTACTACAAACCATTGACTTGAATTTCTATATGTTAACCCAAAAGAATAGGCATTTTGCGGTGCAGTTCCAGCTTTAAAATTCTTAGCATACACCAATACGCGTTCTATTTCAGTTGTAGTATTATCGGCAGTAACTACTGCAAACTGACGAGAATTAAAATAATTATCTCCAATAGCAGCTGCTGCCTGAAATGAAAATTGCTGGTCTAATTTTGTTTCAATTCCAAATTCTGCACCAATATGTGTTTGACCAATTCCACTAATAGCATAATTCACAAAACTATTATATCCGTCATGGTAAAAACTTAGTACATCCATCCCATTACTCATAATTGAATAATATAAATTCATTCTACATTTAACCAAAGGAGATTGCATTAAATAACCTGTTTCGGCCGCTAAATAATTTTCATTTTGAATATCGGCCTGCTGCGTATCTCTAGTTCTTGGCGATATAAAACAATTCTCGAAATTGGGTGGCTTACTTAAAACCGCTGCTGAAATATAAAAAGACTCCCTGCCATTTAAATTGTAATTCGCGCCAATTTTCATTCCTGTATTTAAAAACAAATCGGGTTCAGATCGACCAAAAGAATTTTTAGCAAACAAACCATTTACAACATTTCCCACCCTGAAAAAATTGGTGACCGATAATTCGCTAGCAATATATAATTCCATTCTCTTTAAGCTTGTAACCGTTTGTGCCCAAATAGCCGACTTATGATGTACCATAGTATAGTCATAGCCAAAAGCATCCCCAACAGTAAGTATTCGATTAGGAATAGAAATATCATTTTGAATTGCCTGAGGATTATTCAACAGATCTGTTTCTGCAAATTGATTCCAATTAACATAAAAATCGGCTCCCAATAAATCATTGACAGTTTTGTAATAATGTGTTGATTGTATTTGCGAATACAGGCCCATACTAAACAAAGATTTGTTTGCAAGATTGCCATGATAACTTGAGGCAAAATTCAACCGATTCGTATGCGCCATTCTGTTTTCAACAATATACCTAGCACGTTTTCCTGAGATGGTATTTCCAACTATTCCATTCGCATTAAAAATGCTTTCTCTATTTAATCTATTCACTCCAAAAAAACCATCCCAATTCAATTGCTGTAAATCTATACGCTGTTGAATATTATTAGCAAGTTGCTCTTGAAGGATAGGATCAGTTTGATAACTAGGTAGGTATCTATAATAATCGGGTCTAGGATCAGGTGTATGATACCAATCTAATCCTGTTGCTGATTTATTGCCAGATGAAATTGCAATGGCCGTTTGTATGAATCTTTGATTAGACAACTTAAACTCATGCGTTAAAATGAGTACTGGCAAATACTGTGTTCCAATACTCGAATTCCGTACCACGCCATTTTGATATCCCCAATTAGGATTATAGTGGGAATTATTTAATAAATTTTTAGACTCTTTCAATATAGCAGTTTGTTTGCCAGACTGATTGTAAGAGCCAAAAACTGCTAAAGAAAGCAAATGCCTTTCAGCTATCTTTTTATCGGCCGAAAAATAATAACTACCTCCATTTGTAAAAACGCCAGGAACAGTTTCAAACATATTTAAACGTGCCGCAGCATTAACAGAAAAAGCCCACCCATTTTTTAACATCCCTGTACTATGTGTTACTTGTAAACGATGTGTATAGGTTCTATTCGAAAAAGCAAACCCAATACTAGTTTGAGGCCTTTGTTTGGATGCCCTAATTTCTACATTACTCGATTCACCTAAAGCAGCAACGGCAAAACTATTTTGGTTTAGCCCATTGCTAGATTCACTCATTTTAAACACTTCATTCAAACCAGTCCAAGAACTCCACAGTCCAGTACCAGTAGCGGGATCTTGCATGATTAATCCATTAACAGTTACTTGTAAAAAATTACTCCCTAATCCTTTTTGTTGAAAACGCATTGCACTAAACTGATAGGCTGCAGCAGACTTAAAAGGATCTCGCGATGCATTTAAAATTGGCATTGCCATTTCATCGTCTTTTTCTTTTAATGAATTTTCATCAACCACCAAAATGCCAGCAGATCCATCTTGTTGCATTAAATGAATTGGTTGATAAATACTATCTGATTTTTCAATTTTGTTAAGAATAATTTTTCGCTGTTGGCTCCATAATAAAAAAGGAATACAAATCAATAAAAGGCAAGCGAATACTTTCATATAATATGATTTTATTTTGAAGTATCGAAAGTAGTAGACCTATGCATAAGAATGTAGAAAGTAAAATCATTTTAGCATTACAATTGAAGTAGCAATTATTAAGAAATTTACTTTTAAAATAAAAAAAATGAAATCCATTATAATATTTTCAGTTCTGCTTATAACGCCGTTTTTAGGTTTTACTCAATCAGCAGCAAAGCATTATAAAATAAGCATCGTAGCCTTTTACAACCTAGAAAATTTCTACGATACTACTAATAACCCAGTGGTAAATGACGACGACTTTACCCTGAAGGGAATCAAACATTATAATAGCATCATCTATCAAGATAAAATAAATAACCTCGCTAAAGTGATTGGGCTAATTGGAACAGAATATGCTACAGATGGGCCAGCAATTTTAGGTGTTGCAGAAATAGAAAACGACACGGTATTAAATGATTTAATTCATCATCCATTATTAAAAAAACGTCGTTACCAAATTGTACATTTTGATTCAAAAGACATTCGAGGAATTGATGTAGCACTACTATATAATCCTAGTTATTTTACCGTTCTTGAAAGCGGAAAATTACATGTATCATTACCCTATTCAGGAAATGAAAAATACGAAACTAGAGATGTACTTTGGGTAAAAGGATTAATGGATGGAGAAGCTGTCTATTTTATGGTTACCCATTGGCCAAGTAAACGTGGTGGAGAAGACAGAACAAATGCATCTAGGGCAAGTGCCGCAGCAGTATGCCGAAATTATATTAATACCATTTTCAAAAAAGAACCCGGCGCAAAAATCATTTTAATGGGAGACTTAAATGACAATCCTGATAGTTATAGCGTTACTAAAGTGCTACAAACAAGCTCAGATCCTAATAAAACAAGTAGCACAAATTTGTATAACCCATGGGCATTGATTTATAAAAATGGTTATGGCACATTAGCAAACCAAGATACTTGGTCTTTGTTCGATCAACTGCTTTTATCAAAAGCTTGGTTAAGCAAAGAACAAAGAGGTTTCTATTTAAACCAGTACCATATTTTCAAAAGACTTTTTATGGTTGAAAATACAGGTAGATACAAAGGCTACCCTATGAGAACCTGGGATGGAAATAATTACCGTGGTGGCTTTAGCGACCATTTTCCCACCTATTTGGTTTTGATAAAGGATCTGTAACTCAATTATATTGTAAATATTTCATATACCTGGGTAAAGAAAAGCAAATATTTATGGGGATATTTTAAACATTAAAATACATTCTCCATCTAGCTTAACTAATACAAATTTTAGTAGGCTTGACTGTTTTTTATCTGCTAATAAAAACCTTTTCGGTATTGAGGTTCATAGATTTAAGCACATATTTATTAAAACCCAATAAAATATCTTAAAAATTACAATAAAACATAGTAAAACAAACCATTTCTAACAGTAAATCCCTTACCTTTGCAGCCCCAAATCTGTTTTGGCAGATTCGTTTCGAGCAATCGAAATGTCCACTGGGAGAAACCAATTTATAACCTAAAAATTCAGTTAATGAACAATTACGAATTGATGGTGATTTTTACACCGGTTTTGTCTGAAGAAGACTTCAAAGCTGCACAAAAAAAATATGCAGATTTGATTACTGAACTAGGTGGTGCAACAGTGCACAGCAACCCTTGGGGCTTAAAATCACTCGCTTACCCTATTCAGAAAAAAACAACCGGTATTTACTGGGTGTTAGAATTCACTGGTCCTTCAGACATCAATGAGAAGTTGAAGATCCAAATGTTACGTGACGAGCAAATTATGCGTCATATGATCACACGTCTCGATAAATACGCCGTCGAGTACAACTATGTGAAAAGAAATGGCGGATTTGCAATGCAAGATAAAATCGAGGCTTAATCATGGCAAAGAACGAAATTAAATACCTGACCGCCATCAAACAGGAGAAGCCAAAGAAAAAATTCTGCCGCTTCAAAAAATATGGCATTAAATATGTTGACTATAAAGACATTGATTTCTTAAAGAAATTCATCAACGAACAAGGTAAATTATTACCTCGTCGTTTGAGTGGTAACTCTTTAAAGTATCAACGTAAAGTTCAGGATGCAGTAAAAAAGGCACGTCAAATGTCTCTTTTACCATATGTAACTGATTTATTGAAATAGACAATTAGTAACCTTCCCTAATCTTAAGTAATTAAGAGACAGTCATAAAAGACTGGGAACCTGGGAACTAAAAAACAAACCATGCAAGTAATTTTAATTCAAGACGTAGACAATTTAGGTGGCCGTAACGAACTAGTTACAGTAAAGAACGGTTACGCACGTAACTTCCTCATTCCAAGTAAATTGGCTGTAGAAGCAAATCCTTCTAATTTAAAACAATTAGAAGAGCGTTTAAAAGTAAAAGGTAAAAAAGAAGCAGCAATGCTTGCTGAAATTAACAAGGTAATTGAAGTGTTAAAATCTTCACCTGTTAAAATCGGTGCAAAAACTGGTACTAGCGGAAAAATCTTCGGTACAGTTACTTCTTTACAAATTACACGTGCTATCCGTGACCAAAAAGGTTACGAGATTGACCGTAAACGTATTTCAATAGTTGAAGAAGTTAAAGAATTAGGTGCTCATAAAGCAACTATTGACTTTGGTAACGGAAACGAAGTTGAAATTGATTTTGACGTTGTAGCTGAATAATCTACTCAAAATTTATACAAAAGGCCTGTTCTTCGGAATGGGCCTTTTTTGTGTATCTGCAACAAGAAATGTAAAAATGTGGAAAAAAAACTTTGAATATCAAAAAAAACAATAACTTCGATATTGTCAATGGCAGTGTTCCTGTTTCTCAGAAGGTTTTACGTAAATGCTTCAGGGTTCTCGGTAACTGTTTTACCATTGGTTTTTGATCACATAATTTTTTAAAGAACATGAACATTTACGTTGGAAATCTAAACTGGAACATGACCAGTGAAGACCTGCAGAGCCTTTTTACTCCATTCGGTGAAGTAACTAGCGCCAAAATCGTTACCGACAAATTTAACAATGATCGTAGCAAAGGGTTCGGCTTTGTTGAAATGGCAGATGATGAAGCAGCTCGCGCTGCAATCGCTGCTTTACACGACAATGACAACTTAGGTCGCAAGATCGTTGTAAACGAATCAACTCCACGCCCAGAAGGCGAAAGAGGCGCTTTCAAAAAGAAGAGCTTCGGTGGCGGTGGTAGCGGCGGCGGAAGTCGCGGCGGTTACGGTGGCGGTGGCGGTGGAAGTCGCGGCGGCAACAGTGGCGGCGGTGGCGGATACAACCGCGATCGTGGCAACAGTGCTGGCGGTGGCGGCGGATACAACAGGTATTAATCCACACTCAACACAAAAAATTCAAGTCCGGCTTTTTAGTCGGACTTTTTTTATGCCTATCCATTAATATAAGAGATAAATAACCAATTAAAAAAGCCAATATAAAAAATGGTTTGATAAGAATCAAAATGGTAAATGCGTAAGATGAATTTCTTTTTGCATAAATAAGATGGCATAAGAAATATTTCAACCTTGATGTAGGAGCATAAAAAAACCCATTCAAATTAATGAACGGGTTTTTATAATAAATATGGCAGCTACCTACTCTCCCGGCTTAACGCGAGTACCATCGGCCATGAGGGACTTAACTTCTCTGTTCGGAATGGGAAGAGG
>CAIKZP010000156.1 GCA_903831935.1 uncultured Bacteroidota bacterium
ACTATATTTTAAATCGCTCAAATTAAAGTCCTGTAAGTTGTGTCCTACATCGCCAAAATTTCCAAAAGCAACTACGCCAAATCGGTTATTGAGTTGGTGTCTTAATTCAGACTGAAAAACCATTTGCATTTTATCGCGATAACGTCCACTGTAATAGCCACGCATACTATTCATCCCTCCTAAACTTGCCAAACTTCTTAAAGGCACTTCGTCTCCAATACTACTAAATGAATAGCCTTGCAAGGCCAGCACATCTTTTTTTGTAAGTGGCAAGTATTTGCGGAGGTCTACTACAATATTGGTATAGGTAAAATCTGATCCATACATTTTACCAAAATGGTTGAAATAAATTTGTGCAAATCCGCCCTTATTAGGAGAGAATGCATTGTTGCGTTTGTCATATGTTACACTCAAGCCTAATCCTGAAATTTGATAGCCGTTTCTACCAACAATATTTTGTTGATCAAATAAGCCACCTGCTTTATAATTTACTTCTAATAATTTCTGGTGTTCAAATAAAATGCCTGCATAAAAATGGTTTCCTAAATGACGCATTAAATGCATGTACAAATAGAATTGTTTAAACTCGTATTGTTCTTCTGCATTGTCTGGTGTATGTTTTCCTAGTCCCCAAAATTTATCGGGGAAAGAACTATACGATAATTGTTCATTAATAATATAGTCTTCGTTTTTTAAATACTGCGCGCCATTAATTGCTGCAACAAACTGTTTTTTTAAAGAGTATAAAACAATGGTTTGTAAATTAGATGTTCTAGTAGCCGTATCTTTTTTTAAGAGTTTAAAGGTTGCTGCACCAGCTAAACCAAAAGACCAACTAGTTTCAATTGAACGCGTAATTACCGGAAATAATAAGGTCTTTTTATTATGGACACTATCTTTTTGGGCAGTTAGGGGTGTAATAAATACAAATAAGCTAGCAGCGCCAATAAGAATATTCAATCGTTTAGTTGGGTTCATACAGGTTGCAAAAGTAATCTGCTTATGCTATAAAAATGCAAAATTGGCTTAAAATTGGGGCTTTTAGGTTTGAATCTTAACGCGGTCAGATAAAGTGCCTTATTAATTACTGAATTAAAACCGATTTCGTTTTGCAGATTATGAATTTGCGCCTATATTTGCAGCCCTTAACGGGGAAATGGCTGCGTAGCTCAACTGAATAGAGTACCTCACTACGGATGAGGGGGTTTTAGGTTTGAATCCTAACGCGGTCACTAAAAAAGTAAAAAGTCGTTGTAAACTAATTGTTTATAACGACTTTTTTTTAGGGGGTAATGCAATGCTAAAACAGTCCCCATTTTTATTTAGCAAAATAATCAACATCAATTTAAATCAGTACAAATTCTTCTTTCGCTTTAATACATCCATTTTTAGAAATTCATTATTCCATTCAATATTTAATTAGATTTCCTAGTGTATAACAACGGTGTCATATCTCTAGTGTATTTGCATTTACAAACAATAGAAAACGCAAACTGATACCATATTCCAAACATTAGCACCTATCATTTTTCAAAAACCTTAACTGATATTACTTAGCAATACAAGAAACTTTAAATAAAATGAGAGAAAGAGATATAAAAGGTTTAGGAACAAAATATATTAAATAGCAGTTTTAGTAATTTAAATAAATCAAGTAACACAAATGAAAATGAAAATGAAAAAAAAATAAACTTAACAGGAAATGCTGCTATTGCAAATAAAAATGCAAATCCAGAAGCAACAGAAGCAACAGAATCAAATAAAACCAATACAAATAACAATAACAATAAGAATAACAATAATAAAAATAAAACT
>CAIKZP010000157.1 GCA_903831935.1 uncultured Bacteroidota bacterium
GAAATATGTGTGGCAGGCCCATGTGTGATGTTAGGCTATTATAAACGCCCAGATTTAACTGCAGAAACTGTTGTAGATGGTTGGTTATTAACGGGTGATATAGGTGTTTGGGTAGACGATAAATATTTAAAAATTACCGATCGAAAAAAAGAATTATTTAAAACAAGTGGTGGAAAATATGTAGCGCCACAGCCAATAGAAAACAAATTAAAAGAAAGCCCATTTGTAGAACAGGTAATGGTAGTTGGTGCTGAAAGAAAATTTGTTGGGGCTTTAATTGTTCCTTCTATTCCAACTTTAAAAGAATGGATGCGTGAAAAAAATATTCCATTCACCACTACCGAAGATGCTTTACACCACCCTAAAGTATTAGAACTCTATAGAGAATTGGTAGAAAGTTTCAATACGTTTTTTAACCATGTAGAACAAATTAAAAAGTTCGAATTAATTCCAAGAGAGTGGAGTATTGAAACTGGAGAAATGACGCCAAAATTGAGTTTAAAAAGAAAAGTAGTAATGGAGAAATTTAAAGATGCAATAGAAAGAATCTATTCGTAATACAGGAATCAAATTTATTAAAATAGGCTGTACTATTGAATGGTGCAGCCTATTTTAATTTAAAACTTAAGGGCAATATTTTAATTAGTAACCTGCGCTCTAGCCATAGCTTTTTTTTGTGCTTCAAGATATTTTTGTTGTACAACCGTTTCAACAGGAATGCCATTTATTTTACTTTCTAACCAAGAAATAATATCTAAGTACATAAACGCCCGCGTTTCGAAACGTTCGTTTTCTAATTCTTTTAGTTGTGCAAGTAAGTTTTTAAATTCTGTTTTTATTTCGCGATCAGTAAGCCTTAGCGTATTTTTCACAAAGCTAAAAATGGCTTCTTCAACAGTACTTAGGTTTTCCATTTTATACATAAATCGGTACACCGATTTTAGTAAGTAATCGAGTATGTCTAAATTTCCTAATTCGTAGTGGGCTATTAAATGTAGTAGGCGTGCATAACATTGTAAGTCTGTTCGAAGGTCTACTTTCCAATTAATAATTTTATTTAAATAGTCAATACTTTTTTCGTGGTTGCCACTACCAAAATACAAAGAAGCAATTTTATAATAGAACACTAAAATGCGGTGACGATCTAAATACAATTCATATTCTTCAAGCTTGGTTTCTATAAAAGGGATATCAGCTAAGCCTTCTGTAAAACTGCCTTGTAAAAAATGTTGGTTGAGT
Organism: uncultured Bacteroidota bacterium; assembly: GCA_903831935.1. Classification (GTDB taxonomy): domain Bacteria; phylum Bacteroidota; class Bacteroidia; order Chitinophagales; family Chitinophagaceae; genus Sediminibacterium. Next base: position 1,240 of record CAIKZP010000157.1, read on the forward strand.
TTGGCAATTTGTAAATAAACAAATACTTGTATATGGTTATTGTGATTTTGAAGTACAATGGGTGTTTGTGAAAAAGCTTCAAAAGCCAAAATTGTTTCTGCTAATTTTTGGTAATTGCGTAAGTCGAAATGCGCCCCCATTAAATTGTGCATGCCTTTAATATAATGGGCTGTTTCTATTTCAATCATTTTAGGATTGGCATGAAAAAGGTCTACCCATTTTTGGCAATACCTATAATACATAATTAAATCTTGTGTAATAAATGCATACCAACTATAACACTGGTATCGATACATCAACTCATAAAAACCTTTGGCATCCTTTGAGGCATCAATTACACTATTGTTAAAAAACTGGTCTAATAAATCGGCGTCTTTTTTATTGCGTGCCAATCCATTTTTAATATACCAACTATACAATTGCAAGGATAGGTTCGACAAAGCACCAATCATGGTTAATCGATAATTGGTTTCTGCTACTTCGGCCGCCAAGTTTTCGGCACGGTCTTGCAAGCTTCGGGTAATATGCAATCCCTCAATATTTTTTTCTAAAAACAAGGCTTGCAACAAATAAGTAACCTGGTTATTGGCTTTTGATAAGTCTTTGATTTTTTCTAAAATCTTTAAACTTTGGTGGTATAAACCCTTATTGTATAAAATTCGAGCAAAGTCTAGTTGTTCGTGTAATTGTAGGTCAATATTTTCTTCTTGTTTTAATAGGCGCAAACTTGTAAGTAATTCTCGGTATAAATGCGCTTTTAAATTAGACAGTTGTTGCTTTTGAATAGCTGGGTTTTTTTTCAACAAAACCTCTTCATCGTAGGTACCCATTTCATTCAAGGCATCGAATAATTGGATGATTTTAAGGTCTCCGGCACCTGAATTTCGGTTAACAAATAGCTTAAAACTCCGCTTTTCTGACTTTTCGAGCGATTGAATCAATAAAAAAAGGGCATCAGTTGAACGGTTAGGCATCGTATTATTTTAATCCTATAAGTCAGTATCAGTAAGGGTTTTGCCAAATATAAGACAATTTGAGCAGTGTAAAACAGCCCCTATTTTGATCGGGCTTTGCAGGCCTTATACGTTAAATTCGGGGTTGGCAGGCTTTCTGTTTGTTATTAACGGCAATCGATAACAATAACAGAGCGCCTGCTTTTTTATCATATTAGTACGAAAAATGTTATTTCATGAGTGAAAAAATCTTCATTTTCGACACCACTTTACGCGACGGCGAACAAGTGCCTGGTTGTAAGCTAAATACGAAGGAAAAATTAGATTTAGCCCTACATATTGAGGCCTTGGGCGTTGATATCATTGAAGCGGGTTTTCCTATTTCAAGTCCGGGCGATTTTGATTCTGTTACCCAAATTTCAAAAGCCATCAAAACAGCTACTGTATGTGGTTTGAGCCGTGCGGTGCAAAAAGATATTGAAGTAGCTGGAGAAGCTTTAAAGTATGCAAAAAGACCGCGTATCCATACCGGAATTGGCACTTCTGACTATCATATTAAAAGTAAATTCAATTCAAATAGAGAAGACATTTTAGCCCGTGCTATTCAGTGCGTTAAATGGGCCAGAAACTTTACAGATGATGTAGAGTTTTATGCAGAAGATGCAGGTAGAACAGACAACGAATACTTAGCCCGTGTGGTAGAAGCGGTGATTAAAGCGGGTGCAACGGTGGTAAATATTCCAGATACAACTGGCTATTGCTTGCCTTACCAATATGGCGAAAAAATTGCTTACCTCATTAACAATGTATCGAATGTAGACAAGGCAATACTTTCTTGTCATTGCCATAACGATTTAGGATTGGCTACTGCCAACTCTATTGCTGGTATTATGAGTGGTGCGCGTCAAATTGAGTGTACCATGAACGGCCTAGGAGAAAGAGCAGGTAATACTGCTTTAGAAGAAGTGGTGATGATCATTCAACAACACAAACACATGGGTTTCCATACCGATATTCATGCCAAACAATTGTATGGATTAAGCAGAGAAGTATCGGACGTAATGCGCATGCCTGTTCAACCAAACAAAGCCATTGTAGGTGCCAACGCCTTCTCGCATTCATCAGGGATTCACCAAGATGGATTTTTAAAAGACGCAACTACTTACGAAATTATTAATCCCGAAGAAGTTGGTGCAGGCGAGAGCCGAATTGTTCTAACTGCACGCAGTGGAAGAAGTGCACTAGCACATCGATTCCAAAAAATTGGGTATGCATTTAACAGAAATGATATTGATGTTTTATACGAGCAATTTGTAAAAGTAGCCGACCAGAAAAAAGAAGTAGAGGAAAACGATTTACACCAGCTAGCTAGGGCATACAATCCTGCATTGGCTACAAAATAATTGAACCATGGAATTGAATAAGTATAGTAAAACCATTACACTCGATGAAACACAACCGGCTGCGCAAGCCATGTTTTATGGAATTGGTTTAACAGACGCAGATTTACAAAAAGCGCAAGTAGGTATTGTGAGTATGGGCTATGATGGCAATACTTGTAATATGCACTTAAATGATTTAGCCAAAAAAGTAAAAACAGGTGTTTGGGAAAACGACTTAGTGGGATTGATTTTTAATACCATTGGTGTGAGTGATGGCATGAGTAATGGAACCGATGGCATGCGTTATTCTTTGGTGAGTCGCGATATTATTGCAGATTCAATTGAAGCAGTTTGTGGTGCACAATATTACGATGCATTGATTGCTATTCCTGGTTGCGATAAAAACATGCCGGGTTCATTAATTGCCATGGGACGTTTAAATCGTCCATCAATTATGGTTTATGGCGGAACCATTGCACCAGGTCATTATAACGGACAAGATTTAAATATTGTATCTGCGTTTGAAGCCCTTGGTCAAAAAATTGCAGGTCAATTAACCGAAGCAGATTTTAAAGGAATTGTACAACATGCTTGCCCAGGTGCAGGTGCTTGTGGTGGAATGTATACTGCTAATACCATGGCTAGTGCCATTGAAGCATTAGGAATGAGTTTGCCATATTCTTCATCGAATCCAGCACTAAGCGATGAAAAACAAAAAGAATGCGAAGACGCAGGAAAAGCCATTCGTTTGTTGTTAGAAAAAGACATCAAGCCAAGAGATATTATGACGCGCGAGGCTTTTGAAAATGCCATTACCGTTATTATGATTTTGGGTGGAAGTACCAATGCTGTATTGCACATGATTGCAATGGCAAAATCTGTAGACATTCCATTAACGCAAGACGATATTCAAGCCATTAGTAATAAAACACCCGTACTAGCAGATTTTAAACCGAGTGGAAAATATTTAATGCAAGACTTACACCAATATGGTGGTTTGCCGGCGGTAATGAAATACTTATTAGCAAAAGGATTTTTACATGGTAATTGCTTAACAGTTACTGGTAAAACCATTGCCGAAAATTTGGCAGATATGCCTGATTTAAATTTCAACGAACAAAAAATTATCATGCCATTAGAAGCGCCATTAAAAGCAACTGGGCATTTACAAATATTGTACGGCAATTTGGCCGAGAAAGGATCTGTTGCAAAAATTAGTGGAAAAGAAGGCGAACGATTTGTAGGACCTGCCAGGGTTTTTGATGGCGAACAAGAATTAATTAAAGGGATCAATTCGGGAAAAATAAAAGCGGGTGATGTAGTAGTTATTAAACACGTAGGACCCAAAGGGGCACCGGGTATGCCAGAGATGTTAAAACCTACGTCTGCCATTATTGGTGCGGGTTTGGGAAAATCAGTGGCGCTAATTACCGATGGACGTTTTAGTGGTGGCACACATGGTTTTGTAGTAGGTCATATTACGCCCGAAGCATTTGTAGGCGGTTTAATTGGGCTTGTTGAAGACGATGATATTATTGAATTAGATGCCACAACCAATAGCATCAATTTACGCGTAAGCGAAACTATTATTGCAAGTAGAAGAGCCAATTGGAAACAACCAGCTTTAAAAGCAACCAAAGGACTTTTGTTTAAATACGCACAGTGTGTGAAAGATGCATCTGAAGGTTGTGTAACCGACGAAGCATAAATTAAAAAATAAAAAATTAAGTGGATGGCAACGACAGATATTTCAGCAGCAACAGAAACAACTGCAACAAAAACAATTTCAGGATCACAAGCGGTTTTAGAAGCATTTATTGCCGAAGGAGTTGATACCATTTTTGGTTATCCTGGTGGCGCAATTATGCCTATTTACGATGCGTTGTATGATTACCACGATCAACTAAAACATATTTTGGTACGTCACGAACAAGGCGGTATTCATGCAGGTCAAGGTTATGCAAGGTCTTCTGGAAAATGTGGAGTTGTATTTGCAACAAGTGGTCCGGGTGCAACCAATTTAGTAACTGGATTAGCAGATGCAATGATTGATAGTACACCGCTAGTTTGTATTACCGGACAAGTGTATGCGCATTTATTAGGCACCGATGCGTTTCAAGAAATTGATGTAATTAATATTACCACACCAGTTACCAAATGGAATTACCAAGTAACAGATGCAACTGAGTTACCAGCTGTTTTAGCCAAAGCATTTTATATTGCCAAAACAGGCCGACCAGGTCCGGTATTGATTGATATTACCAAAAACGCACAGCTACAACAATTTGAATACGCAGGCTACACGCCATGTAAGCATATCAGAAGTTATCGCCCAAAACCAATTGTGCGCAAAGAATATATTGAAGACGCTGCTGCTATTATTAACCAAGCCGAAAAACCATTTGTAATTTTTGGTCAGGGAGTAATTCTAGGAAAAGCAGAAAAAGAATTCAAAGCATTTATTGAAAAAGCAGGTATACCAGCTGCTTGGACGATTATGGGATTAAGTGCCTTGCCAACAGACCATCCATTAAATATGGGTATGTTGGGTATGCACGGAAATTATGGTCCGAATGTATTAACCAATGATTGCGATGTATTGATTGCAATAGGCATGCGTTTTGATGATCGTGTTACAGGACGCTTAGATAAATATGCCAAACAAGCCAAAGTAATTCATTTAGATATTGATCCATCTGAGATTGATAAAAATGTAAAAGCAACTGTAGGTGTTTGGGGAGACTGTAAAGAAACCTTACCCATGCTTACCAAATTAGTGGAATCAAAAGTGTATCCACAATGGGTGAGTAAATTTAAATCATACCAAGAAGAAGAATTGAAAGAAGTGATTCACGAAGAGTTGAATCCGAGCACCAATATTTTAACTATGGGCGAAGTAATTCGTAACCTAAATGAGTTAACTGGAGGCGATGCCATTATTGTAACCGATGTAGGCCAACACCAAATGGTGGCTTGCCGTTATGCAAAATTCAATCAGTCGAAAAGTAATATTACTTCGGGCGGATTAGGTACCATGGGATTTGCATTACCTGCAGCCATTGGTGCAAAATTTGGTGCGCCAGATAGAACGGTGGTTGCCATTATTGGCGATGGTGGTGTACAAATGACCATTCAAGAATTAGGCACCATTATGCAAAGCGAAGTAGACGTAAAAATATTGATTTTAAATAATGAGTTTTTAGGAATGGTGCGTCAGTGGCAACAATTGTTTCACGACAAACGCTATTCATTTGTAGACATTGCAAGCCCCGATTATATAGCACTTGCAAAAGCCTATAAAATTGAAGGACAAAAAGTAATAGAACGAAGTGATTTACGCGGCGCTATAGATACCATGCTTAACCACAAAGGCTCGTATTTATTAGAAGTGATGGTAGGAAAAGAAAACAATGTATTTCCAATGGTTCCTCAAGGATGCAGTGTTAGTGAAATTAGATTGAAATAAAATTTGCATTGAACAGTATAAAATTCCCTTAGGGATTATTTATGAATAAACAGGAATTCACCATTACCGTATATACCGAAAACCATATTGGTTTGTTGGTAAGAATTGCTACCATGTTTTCGCGTAGAAAAATTAATATTGAAAGTTTAAATACTTCACCGTCGGAAGCAGAAGGCATCCACCGATTTACTATTGTTATTAATGAATTTGAAGAAGTGGTAAGAAAATTGGCACGCCAAATTGAAAAACAAGTAGAGGTATTAAAAGCATATTATAATACCAATGACGAAATTATTTGGCAAGAATTGGCGCTATATAAAGTATCTACCGATGAAATTGCAGAGAAAGCACAAGTAGAAAGATTGTTGCGCGAGCACGGTGCAAGAGCGGTAGTAATTCGCAAAGACTATACCATTTTTGAAACCAGCGGACACCGCGAAGAAACCGATAACCTAGTGGCGGTATTAGCACCATTTGGATTAATTGAATTTGTAAGAAGTGCCAGAGTAGCTATCATTAAAGCATCTCACGGCTTCCACGAAAAATTAAAAGAATTCGAAGAAGCGCAACCAGGCGAAGAACAAATTGAAAACGAATTTTTAGACAAACAAGACGAAATTTTTACGATGTAATATTTCTTGTAAAAAAATACAATTGATTTTATTATCATAATACACTTACAAAAAGATCTTTAAATAAATTTTACAATCACAAAACACTTGTAAAAAGCACTTTAAAAATATTTATCAACAAACCCAAAATCAAAAGAGATTAAGGAAAACAAAACAAAAAAAATGGGCAATTATTTTAACACATTATCATTAAGAGAAAAGCTGAATCAATTAGGCGTTTGCGATTTCATGGATAAATCTGAATTTGCAGATGGCGTAAACAAATTAAAAGGAAAAAAATTAGTTATTGTAGGATGTGGTGCACAAGGTTTAAACCAAGGTTTGAACTTACGCGATTCTGGTTTAGATGTTTCTTATACGTTGCGTAAAGAAGCGATTGAAGCAAAACGCCAATCATGGAAAAGTGCTACTGAAAATAATTTTACGGTTGGAACTTACGAAGAATTAATTCCAACAGCAGATTTGGTAATTAACTTAACCCCCGATAAACAACACACTGCAGTAGTGGGTGCTATTATGCCTTTAATGAAACAAGGTGCAACACTTTCTTACTCGCACGGTTTTAATATTGTAGAAGAAGGCATGCAAATTCGCAAAGACATCACTGTAATTATGGTGGCGCCTAAATGTCCTGGATCTGAAGTGCGTGCAGAATACCAAAGAGGATTTGGTGTACCAACTTTAATTGCCGTACATCCAGAAAATGATCCTGAACAAAAAGGATGGGAACAAGCAAAAGCTTATTGCGTAGGCACTGGCGGACACAAAGCAGGTGTTTTAAAATCTTCTTTTGTAGCCGAAGTAAAATCAGATTTAATGGGCGAACAAACTATTTTATGTGGTTTGTTACAAACAGGATCTATTTTATGTTTCGATAAAATGGTAGAAAAAGGAATAGACAAAGGATATGCGTCTAAACTCATTCAATACGGATGGGAAGTAGTAACAGAAGCCTTAAAGCAAGGTGGTATTACAGCTATGATGGATCGTTTGTCGAATCCTGCAAAAATTAAAGCCTATGAATTGTCGGAAGAATTAAAAGACATCATGCGCACCCTATTTCAAAAACACCAAGACGATATTATGAGTGGCGTATTTTCTACCACCATGATGGAAGACTGGGCTAATAACGATAAAAATTTATTGAGCTGGCGCGCAGCAACTGGCGAAACTGCATTCGAAAAAACGCCTGCTGGCGATGTAAAAATTGCAGAGCAAGAATTTTTCGACAATGGTTTGCTAATGGTTGCATTTGTAAGAGCAGGTGTAGAATTGGCTTTTGAAACAATGGTTCAATCTGGAATTAAAGAAGCATCGGCTTATTATGAGTCATTGCACGAAACACCATTAATTGCCAACACCATTGCGCGTAAAAAATTATTTGAAATGAATCGTGTAATTTCAGATACAGCAGAATACGGTTGTTATTTATTTGATCATGCGTGCAAACCATTGTTGGCTGATTTTATGAAAAACGTTGATACCGATATTATTGGAAAAAACTTTAATGCTGGCATTGATGCCGGTGTTGACAATAAAGTATTAATTGCGGTGAACGAAGTAATTCGTTTTCATCCAGTAGAAATGGTAGGTGCAGAATTGCGCAGAGCCATGACAGATATGAAAACCATTAGCACCGTAGGTTAAATTTTTGTTGTATGCCACTCCTTTGTTAAGTGAGTGGCATACAATTAAATTTAATTCTTTACATTTGCCCCGATACATGTATTTACAGCCATTACATATTATATCTACTATCTGCACAGCAACGCTGCTGCATACTGCTGTAACAACAACAACGTCTACTACAACGACCCTGTAAGGGGTTATAATATTCATATTGCCATTGGGCTGTTTTTACAGCTGTTCTAAAAAGGAAACTCAAGTAGGTTCATCTTCCGTATACGGATCAGAAATATCAAAAATGCAAGTATTAAAATTTGGTGGAAGTTCAGTAGCAACTGCTGCGAACATAAATAAAGTAGTAGCCATTGTATTATTGGCCGTTAAAAAAGAACCGGTATTATTAGTGGTATCGGCATTAAGTGGCGTAACAGATGCTTTATTACAAACGGGCAAATATGCAGAGTTGGGTAATGAAGCGTATAAAATTGTTTTAAAAGAATTAGAACAAAAGCACTTAAACACTGTACGTGAATTATTGCCTATTCAACAACAAAGTTCCACATTGAGTTTGGTGAAACAAAAGTTCAACGAATTAGAAGGTATTACAGATGGCGTATTTTTATTGGGAGAATTATCGAATAGAACCAAGGATAGACTTGCAAGTTATGGCGAAATATTATCGTCATTAATTATTGCAGCAAAAGTAAACAGTGTGCCATTTGCGCAACAATGGGTAGACTCTCGATTGTTAATTCGCACGAATGCTAATTATGGAAATGCCGCGGTAGATTTTATTGTGAGCAATCAAAATATCCAACAATTTTTTAGCAATAATCCAGCACAATTATACATTGCGCCCGGATTTATTGCCGCAGATGCAAGTAATAATACCACTACTTTGGGCCGAGGTGGATCTGACTATACCAGTGCTATTTATGCAGCTGCACTAAAGGCAAGTGTACTAGAAATTTGGACCGATGTAAGTGGTATGATGACGGCCGATCCGCGCTTGGTAAACAATGCAAAACCCATTCAACAAATTTCTTACCAAGAAGCCATGGAGCTATCGCATTTTGGTGCAAAAATTATTTATCCGCCCACTATTCAACCAGTGATGGCGCAAAATATTCCTGTTTGGATTAAAAATACTTTTGCGCCAGATGAGCACGGAACACTAGTAGAAAATACTTCCGCTATTTCAAACAATATTATTAGAGGCATATCGTCGATTAATAAAATTAGTTTGCTAAGCTTAGAAGGTACAGGCATGATTGGCATACCTGGTTTTTCAAAAAGATTATTTGAAGCGCTGGCCAATGAAACCGTGAACGTGATTTTAATAACACAAAGTTCGTCGGAGCATTCTATTTGCGTAGGCATTAATGAAGTAGATACCAATAAAGCAAAACAAGCAATTGACCATGCATTTGGTTACGAAATTTCTTATGGGAAAGTAGAGCCACTAAAAGTAGAAACAGGTTTGTCAATTGTAGCATTGGTAGGTGAACAAATGAAAAGCCATCCGGGTATTAGCGGAAAAATGTTTGGCGTTCTGGGTAGAAATGGTATTAATGTACGCGCCATTGCACAAGGCTCATCCGAAAAAAATATTTCTGCAGTCTTGTCATCGATTGATGTGCAAAAAGCCATCAACGTATTGCACGAAGAATTTTTTGAAACCACTTTTAAGCAATTGAATGTATTTATTGCAGGTACCGGAAATGTGGGAAGTAAATTATTAATGCAATTAAACAAACAGTTCAACTATTTACAAGAGCATTTACGTTTACAAATTCGGGTGATAGGGTTGGCCAATAGCAAAAATATTTTATTGAATGAAGAAGGGGTTGACCTTGCCAACTGGAAAGAAACATTATTGGCTTCACCCAATGGATCGATTCAAGATTTTGTATTGGCTATTAAAAATTTAAACCTACGCAATAGTGTATTTGTAGATGTTACAGCCAATGCAACAGTAGCTGGCGTGTATGCCCAATTATTAGAAAAAAGTATTTCTGTAGTGGCTTGTAATAAAATTGCGTGTTCTTCTTCTTATGCATCTTACCAACAATTAAAATCATTGGCGCGCGAATTCAATGCCTTGTTTTTGTTTGAAACCAATGTGGGCGCTGGTTTGCCAGTAATAGGTACACTCAATGATTTATTAAGAAGTGGCGATCAGGTTAAAAAAATTCAAGCAGTATTATCGGGCACTTTAAATTTTGTGTTTAATAATTATAACGGAACCCTGCCATTTGCGCAAGTAGTACAAGAAGCACAAAACGAAGGCTACACCGAACCAGATCCACGCTTAGACTTAGGCGGTACCGATGTAATGCGTAAGATTATGATATTGGCGCGCGAAGCAGGTAAGCAACTAGAAATGGAAGATATAAGCAACGAATATTTTTTACCAGCCAAATGTTTTGATGGATCGGTAGCGGATTTTTATGCCGAGATGGAAAAACAAGAACCACATTTTAAAGCCATTTACAATGCAGCGGCTGCCAAAGGATGTAAGTTAAAATTTGTAGCAACTTATGAAAATGGTAAAGCGGCAGTAGGCTTACAACATATACCTGCCGATTCAGATTTTTATCATTTATATGGAAAAGACAATTTGGTTTTATTTTTTACCGAAAGGTATCCAGAACAACCTTTGGTTATAAAAGGTGCAGGAGCTGGTGCAGAAGTAACGGCATCGGGTGTGTTTGCAGATATTATTCGCGTAGCAAGGGTTTAAAAAAGC
>CAIKZP010000158.1 GCA_903831935.1 uncultured Bacteroidota bacterium
TCTATCAAAGTCTAATAAATCAGTGGCATTATAACTATTGTCTAAACTCAACATAGGAACCAAATGCGGCACTGTTTGAAAACTTTGGTTCAAGCTATTTCCCACGCGTTGCGTAGGTGAGTCTACCGTTATCCAATTGGGGTGTGCTTCTTCAATATGGCGAAGTTGTTGGTACAATTGGTCGTACTCATAATCTGCAATGAATGGCTCATTCAGTACATAATAGCGGTACTCATGAAACTGTAGCAGTTCTTTTAGCTGCTCTACCTGTTCTATTGTAGCATTTGCGCTTAGAGGCAATGCTAATAGTTGCTTGGTAAATGATTGTAAAGACTGCGTTTGGCTAATAGAATACATGCAAATTAATTGGGGGATAAAGTTAAGTGCTAGATTGGATTAGTACAGCTTTACTATGTAAAAGTTACACATTATCTGATAATTTAGTAACTTGACGCCCGATTGCACAAAATAGCTACTGCTTTTTTTAACTTTTGCGACCATGAAAAAAAATTATCTAGAAAAAAATAAGCCCGAGCACCTAATAAAGGATGCCAAAGTTTTGGTGGAGAAATACCCCAAAGTGCCTCTAACAGTTGACTGTGTGATTTTTGGTTTTGAAGAAAACAAGTTGAAAGTACTGGTTATTAAGAGTGATTTGGAATATTACAAAGAGCATTACTCTCTTTTGGGCGATATTGTTAAAGACAATGAAGAGTTAGACGAAGCAGCTTATCGTATTTTGAAGGAGCGAACAGGCATGAACGATGTATTTCTAGACCAAGTTCGTGCTTTTAGCCACCCCAACAGACATCCTGGAGGCAGAGTTATTACAGTTGCTTATTGTTCCTTATTAAATATTAACCACCATCAGTTAAAAATTCACGACAATGACCTTAACTGGCATAGTTTGTCTGATTTGGCTGAAATGGCGTTTGACCACAAAGAAATTGTGGATGGATGTTATGCCTGGCTTCAAAAAAGAATTCAAGAACATCCACTAGGTTTCAATTTGCTCCCGGTTAAGTTTTCGTTGCGGGAATTGCAAAATTTATACGAAGCTATTTTGGCTGTAAGCCTTGATAGGAGGAACTTTCGTAAAAAATTTGCCTCAATGGACTTGCTTATAGACATTGATGAAATGGAGCAAGATGTGCCCCATCGGCCAGGAAAATTATACAAATTCAACTTCGAGAAGTACGAAAAAAGTAAACGAAAGTGGATTGGGATTGATTTTTAGATGGTTAGAGCCACTTAAGACCTTTTCTAATTAATAACGCTGCACGAAAAGGGAATTGAAAAAAAATTTCTTTTTTGTGTAAAAAATACACAACTTTGTGCCTAATGTGTTAATTCAACACATTAAGCACGCAAACGATTGCGAACAAATTGCCTCATGAATAGAATCTGCTTAATACTGCTATTGCTTTGCTGTACATTTTACAGTCATGCGCAGCTATTAAGTTCAACACCAGATTTTATTCTCGAAACATCTAATAGTATTGATATTGTTGCAGACGCAACCAAAGGGAATGCAGGCATTAAAGACTACGCCAATACCACAGATATTTATGTGCATATTGGTTGTATCACTTCTTTAAGTACTAGTTCATCTGATTGGAAATATTCGAAGTTTACTTGGGGCACTACCAATGTTTTGGCGCAGTGCACTTACTTGGGAAATAACAAATGGAAA
>CAIKZP010000159.1 GCA_903831935.1 uncultured Bacteroidota bacterium
ACTCCTGAACAAAGCTCATATCATTGTCTTTGTTGCGAAATTTTAATGGGATAAAAGTATTAAAACCACCTGTTAGATCTTGTAGTTGACGTAATCTTTCCATATGATCTATTCGGTGCCAATATTTTTCTACATGTCCGTAAAGTAAAGTGGCATTACTATGCATTCCTAATTCATGAGCGGCTTTATGTATCGATAACCAACCATCAGCATCTACTTTATCATTACAAATTTGGGTACGAATTTCGGGATGAAAAATTTCTGCACCGCCGCCTGGCAATGAGTCTAAACCCGCTCCATGCGCCAGTTGCATACCTTCTTCGGTACTTAATTTGGCTTTGCGAAACATATAATCTAATTCAACTGGCGTGAATGCTTTAATATGTAATTCAGGACGATGCGCTTTAATGGTACTTAATAATTCTAAAAAGAATGCCATATTCATTTTAGGATGTACACCTCCAACAATATGTACTTCAGTAACAGCTTTTCCATCATAGCTTTTAACAATATGCATCATTTGTTCGATGCTTAATTCCCAACCTTCTTCTTTATGTGCATATGATTTTGAATAGGCACAGAACTGACAACTAAATACACAAAGATTGGTAGGTTCTATATGAAAATTTCTATTGAAATAGGTTTTATTGCCGTGCTTTTGTTCTCTTACCCAATTGGCTAATACACCTAAATAGGAGAGTGATCCTTTTTCAAATAATATTACACCTTCATCAAAACTAATACGTTGATGACTTAGTATTTTTTCACCGATTGATTGTAGTTGAATATCTTTTGCAGCTGCTACCAAAGCAGTTATACCTGTTTGTGTTTGCATCATAACCCGAAGAATTTCCACAAAATTAAATCAAAAAAACTTGCAACTACTGCAATTTATTTGAGTTAATAAAGAAATAGATCAACGAATGAACCAATCAATTAAACAGACATTAAAATACCAGCAATACTAGCCGATAAATAAGAGGCCAAAGTGCCACATAGCAATGCTTTTAATCCTAGTTTGGCTAAGTCGGCACGTCTTGATGGGGCTAGTTCTCCAATACCACCAATTTGCATACCAACACTGCTAAAATTGGCAAATCCACAAATGGCAATACTTACTATTAATAAACCTTTTTCAGAAACAATTGGAACTGTTTTGCTTGTAAGGTTATTGAAGGCTACAAATTCGTTAATGGTTAATTTTTGACCTAGTAATGTTGCAGCATTTGCAACGTCTACTGTTGGAACACCCATTGCCCAAGTCATTGGGTAAAATAATTTACTAAAGATGGTATCTAAAGTAAGTCCGGTATAAATTTTTCCAAATCCATAATTGATAAATGCAATTAATGCAATAAAACCAATTAACATAGCAATTACGTTAATCGATATTTTCATACCATCACTGGCACCATGTGATATTGCATCAATAATATTACTATAAGGGCTTTTAACTTCTAATTTTACTTTTCCCATAGTTTGAGATTCTTCTGTTTCTGGGAAAACAATTTTTGATATAACCAATGCGCCTGGTGCAGCCATTAAACTAGCGGTTAATAAATATTCTGCTTTAGCACCCATATTGGCGTATACAATTAAAATACCACCTGCAATACAAGCCAAACTTCCACTCATACTAGCCAATAATTCACTTTTAGTCATGGAGGTTAAATAAGGACGAATCATTACTTGTGCTTCCACTTGTCCTACAAAGGCACTAGCCACATTACTTAAAGCTTCTGCACCACTTACACGCATGATAAAATTCATGGCTTTTGCTATGATAGAAACAATAATTTGCATAACGCCAAAATGATATAAAATAGCTACTAATACACAAACCAATATAATAGTTGCAGTTACACTAAATGCAAATACAAATCCTCCTTGACCAAAATTTTGCATACCAGTAGGCGCATTTACCATTATTCCGCCATAAACAAAAGCCACACCTTCTCTTGCAAATTTTTCAATCTTTTCCATTCCGTGTCCAAGCTTTTGAAAAAACCAAGTTACAGGAGGAACTTTTAATACTAGAACAGCAATTAACACTTGTAAAAGCATACCGCTAAATACCAACCTTAAATTGATACGTTTTTTGTTGTTCGAAAACAAAAAAGCAATCATAAGTATTAAAATAATTCCTAATATACCGTGGAAGCGTTCCATAAGCAAAAAATTAGCTATTTGAATAAGTTTGAAAGATAATAAAATAATAAGCACTAATTAGTACTTAAATAAAAAAGAGGCTTCAAATTGAAGCCTCTCTAAATAAATTTAAATGAATGAACTATAAATGAGATTGAATTTTTTTATCCAAAACACTTTTAGGAACAGCACCAATTTGTTTGTCAACGATTTGGCCTCCTTTAATAAATAATATTGCAGGAATAGAAGTGATACCATAATTCACGCTCAAATTAGGGTTATGGTCTACATTTACTTTACCTACATTGATTTTTCCATCATATTCTTTTGACAAATCTTCAATAACTGGTCCGATTGCTCTGCAAGGTCCACACCATTCTGCCCAAAAATCTACTACAGTTAATTTATCACTGTCAAGCACATTACTCTGAAAATTTGCGTCTGTTAATTCTAAAACCATTTTTATGTTTTTAAATGTTTATTTATTAATAAAGTATATCAAATATATATCCAAAGATGCATTTGTGCTGTTTTGACTTTTCCACCTATGTGACTAATGCCTTTATTGACGTTTTTACTGACACTGGGGCAGAATGTCATTTAACCTAAAATGCTATTGGCCTGTATTTACTAAACCCACATTAATTTCAAAATCAGGATTATTTAATAAATAGTCGGCCATTTCTTCGTTCATCATAAAACTCCTTTCTAAGCTATACAAACTCAGCTTAAGGTTCTCTTTTGGTTCATAAATATTAAACCGTAAAGTTGTTTTTCCTGGGTATTGTTTAAGGTTTTTATCAACAAAATCCACTAATTCAGCGGTAACTCCCACAGGATGAATACTAATGTCAATAGACCTAGTTAAACTTTGTTTAACAGTTTCCAGTAATGACATACTTGTTATTTTGAATTCAAATTCTGTTGGTCGATTGTATTTTGGTCTGAAATAACCATTGCACAATATATTCTGGCCTTTTTCTAGATAGTTTTGGAATTTGACATAGTCTTCACTCCATAATAAGAACTCCGTTTTACCAGTAAAGTCTTCAATTGAAAATGAACCAAAATTTTTACCCGTTTTAGTAACGCGGTGCTGTACATCAATTACCAATCCTGCTACTCGTAAACTTCTCCCAGGATTTGATTGTTCTAAAATGGTATTTTTTATTTCATTGAAATCATTGATTTTGGTTATGCCATAATATTTCAATTCAAATTTAAAATGGTCTAGTGGATGCCCACTCATAAACATGCCAGTTACTTCTTTTTCGTAATCGAGTAATTCTGTTAATGTCCATGGTTCACAGGTGGCAATTTTTGGATGTGGCACTTCCATTGCAGCAGATAAATTGCCAAAAAGGGTATTAGTGGTTCCAATACTATGAGCTTGTTTGGCTTGACCGTAATTAATTATTTTTTCTAATCCAGTTAGTTTTTCTCCGTCTGTTATATTAAAATATTGTGCGCGGTGAAAATTGGTGAAACAATCGAAACCACCAGAATAGGCCAAGCATTCCAACGATTTTTTATTAACGCTTTTTTGAACTACACGTGCTATAAAATCATAAATATCTTTATACCATCCGTTTTTTTCTCTTTCAGCAATTATATTTTCTACTGCAGCTTCACCTACTCCTTTAATACCACCCATTCCAAAACGAATTTCTCCTTTTTGGTTTACAGCAAATCCTTTCAGAGATTCATTAATATCGGGCCCAAGAACTTTTATTCCCATGCGTTTACATTCCTCCATGAAAAAAGTAATCTTTTCAATACCTCCAGCATGGTTCAATACTGCCGACATATATTCTCCTGGATAATGCGCTTTTAAATAAGCTGTTTGATAAGCAACAAAAGCATAACAAGTGGAATGCGATTTATTAAATGCGTATTGCGCAAATGACTCCCAGTCTGTCCAAATTTTTTCTAAACTTGTTGCTAAATGTCCTTTGGCAGTGGCTCCATCAATAAATTTTCCCTTCATTTTATCGAGGGTTTTTCTATCTTTTTTACCCATTGCCTTTCTTAACACATCGGCATCTCCTTTACTGAATCCGCCAATTTTTTGAGACAACAACATAACCTGTTCTTGATAAACTGTAATGCCGTATGTATCTGCTAAGTATTCTTCCATATCGGCTAAATCGTAGGTAATAGCTTCTTTGCCATGTTTACGATCTATGAAATTTGGAATATATGCAATAGGGCCTGGTCTATACAAGGCGTTCATGGCAATTAAATCTGCAAATTTATCTGGCTTTAATTCACGCAGGTATTTTTGCATACCAATACTTTCAAATTGAAATGTTGCATTGGTTTCGCCTCGTTGGTATAACAAATATGTTTTTTCGTCGTCTAATGGTATGGTATCTAAATCAATTGTAACACCATGATATTGTTTAATTAATTCAAGCGCTGTTTTTAAAATTGATAAGGTTTTTAATCCTAAAAAGTCCATCTTAATTACGCCAGCTTCTTCAATTGTACTTCCTTCAATTTGTGTAACCCATAATGGAGAATCTTTTGAAATAGCAACAGGAATTAAATCGGTTAAATCTCTTGGTGCAATAATAATTCCAGCGGCATGTATACCTGTATTTCTAACAGATCCTTCAAGCCTTTCTGCTTCTTTTAATACCTGTGCACGTATATCAGTGCCTTTGTAAATTTCTCTAAGCTTTTTTACATTGTCTATATCTTCTTGTTGATAACCTTCTTTTTCTTCTAAGGATTTTTCGTGTGTTTTTTCGGCTTCCTTAGTGGTGATAGGTGCGTGTAAAACGCGTCTTAATTCTGTCCCTGGTTTATCGGGTACTAATTTGGCTAATAAATTACTTTCAGACAATGGAAGGTCTAAAACACGAGCAACATCTTTGATGCTCATTTTAGCAGCCATTGTGCCGTAAGTAATAATTTGAGCTACCTGATTTTTGCCGTATTTATCAACCACATAATCAATAACACGTTGACGACCTTCATCGTCAAAATCCGTGTCTATATCGGGCATGCTCTTACGGTCTGGGTTTAAAAACCTTTCAAATAGTAAATTGTATTTGATAGGGTCAATATTGGTTATGCCAATACAATAGGCTACCACACTTCCTGCAGCAGAACCTCTACCAGGTCCTACAAATACACCCATTTCTCTACCAGCTTTTATAAAATCACTTACAATTAAAAAGTATCCTGCAAAACCCATTGTACGTATTGTAAACAATTCAAAATCTAATCGTTCTTGAATTTCAGGCGTAATATCGGTGTATCTTTTTTTTGCACCTTCCATTGTTAAATGCTGTAAAAATTCCCATTGGTTTAAATTGGAATCTTTATGCACTTGAAACGATGTTGGAATTGGAAAAGCTGGTAATAGAATATCCTTTTTTAAATTAAGTACTTCTATTTTATCTACAATGGCATTAGTGTTATCTATCGACTCAGGAATATCAATGAAAAGCTGTTTCATTTCATCGGTAGTCTTAAAATAAAATTGGTCATTAGGAAATTTAAAACGCCTATTTTTTAGTTGAATTTCGTCATTTACAAAATCATCAAAACCTGGTGTAGATTGTTTTTCGCCAGTATTAATACAAAGTAAAATATCATGTGCATTATAATCGTCTCTTTCTGTGTAATGACTATCATTGGTAGCTATTACTGGTACATTGTATTTTTTTGCAAATTTTAAAAGCGTAGCATTAATAATTTCTTGTTCTTTAATATTATGCCTTTGAATTTCTATATAATAATCTTCTCCAAATAAATCTAACCACCATTTAAATTCTTTCTCAGCTTTTTCTTCGCCTTCATTTAAAATTGTTTGGGGTACGTATGCTCCAATACAACAAGTAGTAGCTATTATTCCTTCATGATATTTTTCTATTAATGCTTTATCAACTCTTGGATATTTACTATACATCCCTTCAATATATCCTAAGGAAGTTAATTTAACTAGGTTTTGATATCCCACACTATTTTTAGCTAATAAAACCTGGTGGTATCTTTTATCTTTTTGTTCTTTGGTAAAAGTTTTAATAAATCGATCTTCAACTACATAAAATTCACATCCTACAATTGGTTTTACAGTAGGTGCAAGAATGTCTTTTCCATCTGCATCTTTTCCAACAACTTTTGTGTTTTTCCAAGCCTGACTAACAAATTCAAATGCACCAAACATATTACCATGATCAGTAATAGCCAATGCAGGCATATTGTCTTTTACCGCTTTTTTGTATAAACTACCAATATTGGCAGCGCCATCTAGTAAAGAGTATTGGGTATGTACGTGTAAATGAGAAAATTTAGACATGCTGTGTTATAATTAGCCATCAGCAACGGATAAATAAAATGAACTGAATAAGTCGATTCTTAATTATTACTGAATGAACACCAAATATCGATAGAATACAACTCATTTTGGCACTATAATTTTCCACAATTGATAGAAATATTGGTCACTATTATTTATCCACAAATTGATTGAAACCTATTTAAAAATTGATTTTTTGGGTGAAGTTTTGCCAATCTAAGCCTAGGAACTTATATTGCAGCACTAGCAGATGAAACCATTCAATTTATTTATATATCTAATTTTACTACTTGCATTTTCAAGTTGTAGGTCTTTTAGGCAATTATCGTCGAAGGATAATACTGAAAATATAGCCGTTAAAAAGCGAACAAATAACAATAAAAAAAATACGTTTATTGATAATATTGAAGTAACCCCAGGAAATACGGTTACAAACAAACACAAAACTAGTGCTACAAATACTACAAATACACAAAATTTAAGTTCTAATAAAGGTAGGTCTGAGATGATTTCAAATAATTTTACTGTAGAAAACAGTAATTATTTACAATTAAAATATGCCGTTTTAATTGGTGTAACTATTGATCGTTTAAATAATATTGCTTTATTACAAGAAATAGATAAATGGTGGGGAACCCGATATTGTTGGGGAGGAACCACCGAAGAGTGTTTAGATTGCTCTGCTTTTACACAAATTGTTCTAAGAGACGTGTATGGCGTTAACTTACCTAGAACTGCACAAGAACAATATAATGCAGGAGAAAAAATGGAAACGCCAGATTTAAAAGAAGGTGACCTTGTGTTTTTTCATACAACAGGCAGAAAAAAACGAATGATTACCCATGTAGGAGTTTACTTGCAAAATAATAAGTTTGCTCATGCCGCAACTAGTGGTGGAGTAATGATTAGTGATTTGAATGAAAAATATTGGGCTCCTAAGTTTAGGGGTGGCGCAAGATTAAAATAAAAAACTACCTATTACTAAATCGTTTTTTTAATTGTTCAATTAATTGACCAGCATCTGGAGTTATATTTCCATATATAATTGTAAATATAAATAATATTGAAAAGACGGTTGTTCTAATACAAATGCCAAACCATCCTTGTATTCCATTAAATAAAAAATAACTAACGCAATAGGCTATTAATGCAAACCCTAATGTGAATAGGGTTTTACGATTAAATGGTTGAAGTTTAAATTTTCGTCGAAGAAATTCAAATCGGGTAAAATTATAAATACTGTAGGCAGCTAATTCTGCAAATGCCGATCCTATAATGCCATAATTTTTAATTAAATAATAGGTAAGGGGTAGTCTGAATGCCAACAAAATAACACCACTATAAAAGTCAAAACGCCAAAATGTTGAAGTATTAATTACCATTCCATTTAATCCTGTGCCTGCATCAATAATGCGAACCATTCCAAGTATAAAAAGTACACCTAAGCCAGTTTCATATTCTTTTTGAATATGGAGTAATTCCATACCCTGAAAAACATTTAACCAAATATTTCCAAAAATAAATAGTGAAATAATTAAAAGATTAATACAAGAACGATAGTATATTCTAGCAATTTCTAACATGTTTTTGTCTTTCCATGCCCTAGATAAAACACCTGCAGATATAGACTGAATGCTTCTTTGAGGTACTTGCACAATATTAGCTGCATATTGTGCTACTCCAAAAATGGCAACTACTGCTAAACCTTGAAATTTGGCAATAATAAAACTATCAATGGTTGCAGCTATTGAAGCAATACAAGTTCCTAAAAAAACAAGTATTTGCATCGACAGCATTTTTTTTCTAAACTTTTTTGTTACCCTACTTACCGTAAAACTAAAATGTAATTGGTTCGTATTAATTAAAAAAATGATTAACACTAAAAAAATAATCAAATATAAAAAAGCAAATAATTTAATAAACAGGGCAAATGAAATGAGTTTAAAATAAAACAATAAAATAAAAAGGGACGTAACTAAACGTAAACCAGTTTCTTTTAAAAAATTAGAGATCACTGTTTTTTGAAGTGCCCAACAAAATCCTTCTAAAACTGAAAACAATAACATGCCCAAAGCAAATGGAAACATCCAATAATAATAGGTTACTATTAATGTAGAACCTCTTTCATATTGGCGTAAGAAAATGGGTTGAAAAAAGTACCCAGCAAAAACTACTAAAATAAAACCAACTAAAGCTGTTAGCATTGACCATGTCATTAGGTCAATTTGATGTTTGGCTAAATTGTCTTTATAGTAGGGATAAAATTTATAGATAACTGGAATAATTCCAAGGCTACCAAATGAATACATGTTTTGAGCAAAATCAAAAAAAATACGCGTTAAGCCAAATTGTTCTAATGTAAATGCGCCATGATTAGACCCAATTTTGGTATAAAAAAACAAATTTACTGCTCCAATAAAGAAACCAAAATACACCAATATACTGGAGATGATTGTTTGTTTGCGTATACTTCCCATAATATGGTGTGCATCAAATCTATTGGGCCGTTTTGACTTCTTTTACTTTTATAAAATAATTAAACTCAATTGCTTTTGCATTGAAAAAACTTGCTTCGCCTGCTGCTAAATCAATGGTAGATGCTTCATTTGATTTAGGTAATAATTTCTTTTGTCCTGTAGTAGTAGTTATATAGATAGGTAAATTAAAACCGTCTACACAATTAGTCCACCGATAAGATATTTTTTTCGAATCATTACTCACCGATAATTCTAAAACCGGAATTTGTATACCTTTTAAATACTGTTCAAATATTTTTGAAAGGTCAAACCCAGCATCAGTACTCATGGAATTTTGTATATCTAGGGCAGTAACAGTTTGGTGATAAAAATTTGCATTTAAATTCCTCAATAATAATCGAAATTTAGCATCATCATTCATGGCATTTCTAATTGTTTGAAGCATATTAGAAGTTTTATAATACATATCATCTCCGCCTTTTCCGTTTACGCCATAAGCACCAATGATTGGGCTAGTATTTCTGATATTTCTGCGTATGCCAAAATTGTATTCATTGCCAGCTTGTTTACCACTTACCCAATCTGTATACAAGGTTTCGCTGAAACTAGTAAAGCCTTCATGTATCCACATGTCTGCAATATCTTTTGAAGTAATATTATTCCCAAACCATTCGTGACCACTTTCATGTACAATAATAAAATCCCATTTTAAACCCCATCCTGAACCAGATACATCTCTACCTAAATATCCATTCTTAAATTTATTACCATAAGTAACAGCACTTTGGTGTTCCATTCCTAAATAGGGTACTTCAATCAATTTATAACTGTCTTCGTAAAAAGGATATTTTCCAAACCAATATTCAAAACAATGCAACATATTTTTTGCTTGTTGAAATTGTATTTTGGCTGCTTCCAAATCATCGTTTAATACATAATAATTTAAGGGAAGCACACCTGCTTCTCCATGAAGGGTGTCGGAGAAATTTGCATATTTTGCAATATTCATTGACAAACTATAATTATTAATAGGATTCTTTACTGCCCATTTCCAAGTTTTAGTATGCGCCGTTTTATTCTCTAACATTTCTTGTAATCTTCCATTAGACACATCCATTAAAGAATCTGGTGTAGTAATAGAAATACTTGCGCCATTTTCAGGTTCATCACTTTGATGGTCTTTACAAGGCCACCAAATACTTGCTCCTAATCCTTGACAAGAGGTAGTAACAAAAGGACTACCATTTTTATCCTTCGACCAAGTTACACCACCATCCCAAGGTGGATTTCTTGCTTCTTGAGGTTTGCCATGATAATAAATTCTTACAGTATGAATACTCATTAATTTCTGTTGTTTTTCAAATAAAGCATAGGCAATATTTCCACTACGTTCAAAAACTAATGAGGTGCTTGTTGATTTACTAATATTTAAAATACTGTCAATTATTAAGGGCTGTTGCAAATCAATTTGCATTTTACTTCCTTTAGCAACTACTTTATAACTAATATCAACATAACCATTGATGGTTTTTGTTACTATATCGGGTGTAACATGTACCGCATAATATTGAACATCCCACCAAGCCCTTTCGGCGGTGATAGAACCTCTAAGGGTATCGGCCTTAGTATAATGTACTGTTTTATTCGAATTTTGGGCCTGTGTTAATACAACAGTAGCCATACAGATAAAACTGAGTAAGCAGATTTTTGTATTCATGCAATAAAAATAAGATATTCGGGCTGTTATGTTACCTAATATTACAATAAAACGTTCAGTATTTATGCGATTGACCTTGATAATATTAGTTGCAACTTGTTTTCTTTTAATGAATTGTAGTAGTCGAATTAACAATAATAAAAAGGTATTTTATTACAATGAATCTTCTGGTATAGCTACACTTGATCCTGCATTTGCAAAAAACCAGTCAATTATGTGGGCTATTCACCAAATTTATAGCACACTAGTAGAAATTGATACCGGTTTACATATTGTACCGTCAATTGCCAAAAATTGGCAGGTTTCAGCAGATAGATTAACCTATACTTTTAATATCAAACAAGGCATTTACTTTCATGACAATGAAGCTTTTGAAAATGGAAAGGGTAGAGCACTAACTGCCCACGATATTGTTTATAGTTTCAATAGAATTCAAGAAAAGAAAACGGCAAGTAGCGGTGCTTGGATTTTTAATAATAGAGTAGATTCCATACATCCTTTCATTGCATTAAATGATTCCACCTTTCAGTTACATTTATTAAAACCATTTCAACCCATATTAGGTATTTTAAGTACGCAGTATTGTAGTATTGTGCCAAAAGAAGTAGTAGAAAAATTTGGGAAGGATTTTAGGCGGCATCCTTGTGGTACTGGCCCATTTCAATTTCAATCATGGGATGAAGGACAGGCTTTAATTTTACATAAGAATGAACAGTATTTTGAACAAGATGGTTCTGGAAAAAGATTACCTTATTTAGATGCAATTAAAGTTTCATTCTTTGATAATAAAGCAACTGAGTTTTTACAATTTCAACAAGGTAATTTGAGCTTTATCAATGATATTGATCCATCTTTTAAAGACGAGGTAATTACTAAAAATGGTATGCTAAGAAAGGAATGGGATGGGAAAGTATTATTAAAAAAACAGCCTTATTTAAACACGGAGTATTTAGGAATTTTGGTTGATACAAGCAATCCAATCGTAAAAAATTCACCGCTTAAATTAAAAGCAATTCGTCAAGCTATGAATTTCGCCATTAACAAACAACAGTTGATGTTGTATATGCGCAATTCAATAGGAATACCTGCTGAAGCGGGTTTTGTACCAAGAGGACTACCATCGCACAATGCAGAACTGGTAAAAGGGTATACGTTTAATCCAACAAAAGCAAAACAATTATTAATAAATGCTGGATTTTCTAAACAAAAACAATTGCCAGTTATAAAATTATTAACCATTGCTATTTACAGTGATATAGCAAGTTTTATTGCCAAACAATTAGAAGAAATAGGATTTAATATTCAAGTAGAAGTTGTTCAAAAAAGTTTATTGCTTGAACAAACGGCCAAATCACAAGCAGGATTTTTTAGAGGCTCTTGGATTGCTGATTATCCTGATGCCGAAAATTACATGGCGATGTTTTATAGTAAAAATCCAGCGCCACCAAATTATACCCGTTATAAAAATCCGGCATTCGATTTATTATACGAAAAAGCATTGGTAACTATTAACGACGAAGAACGCTATGAATTGTACCGACAAATGGATCAAATGGTTATTAATGACGCACCGGTTATTCCTATATGGTATGATATGGCTTTTCATTTAACCCAAACCAATTTAATCAATTTCGAACCCAATGCATTGAACTTATTAGAACTCCGAAGAACCAATTATAAATAATTACTAGTGTGCTTTTAATTTACTCTTAAACACTTTTTCGAATTTCTCTAATTTTGGTTGAATTACAAACCTGCAGTATCCTTGATTTTGGTTTTCGTTATAATAATTTTGATGATATTTTTCTGCAAGATAAAAGTTCTTAAAGGGTTCTATAACAGTAACAATAGGATTAGCCCAAGCACCTGATTTTGATAGTGCTTCTTTATAATGAATGGCTTTATCTTTTTCAATTTGATTTTTATAAAAAATAGCCGATTTGTACTGAGGCCCAGCATCATTACCTTGTCTATCTAAGGTAGTTGGGTCATGCGTTTTCCAAAAAACTTCTAATAATTCATCGTAACTAATAACTTTTGGATCATAAATGATTTGGCAGAGTTCTATATGACCTGTATTCTTGTCGCATACTTGCTCATAACTTGGATTTTCTACAAATCCCCCGCCATATCCACTAATAACTTTGTAAACCCCATTCAATCGCTGAAAGAATGCTTCTGTACACCAAAAACATCCTTCACCAAAAGTGGCAGTATCAGTAACTATATTACTAGGAATTATTTCTTTATTCATTTTGGCTAATTTATTAGGTGTTTGAGAACAGGCAAATAGGAAATTTACAGATAAGAAAACAACACTAAATACAGATTTCATATTGCTACTCATAGATTTTCATTTATTAGCAAATTATAACAGATTCTACTGATTTAAGTTGCAATTTGGTGCTAATATAATTTTTTTCGTAACTTTTATACTATAATTCATACTTTTACGGTTGTTCTCATTCTTGAAAAATATGATGGTACAATTAGGATATATTAAACAAAAAACAAGCAGGCTGGAGAATCTATTAATGATTGTTCCATTAATAGCTGTTTTGTTTACTTCCTATTTTAGCAAAATGGCTGCACTAGATAATGCGTATGCTACTACTTATTTTTCTTTTTCATTTGTAAATATTGTCATTTTTTCTTGGGCTTTACTAATTATACCTTTTTTATTACACTTATTTTTAAAGCAACAAAACATTGGAAATAGTACTTTAATTAATGCACATATATTATTATCATTAGTGCTATTAGTTAGTGTTATATTTTCTTATGATTTATATATGCCAGTAAGTTTGGTTAACCAACAATCTTTTTGGGGTATACCTTATCAAAGACATTGGTTAGAAGCAAGTTTTCAAACATTTGTATTATTAGCCTTGCAACTATTCCTTCAATTAGTTTTTAGCATCTACTCGCTAATGAAACTTCTTCCTTAAGCAAATGCGTTTATATCCAGAATCGGCTGCCGTTCAATTAGAATTCGATAAGGTTAAAACTTTACTTAAAGCACATTGTGCTACAGATTATGCCAAACAAAGAGCAGATCAACTTCGTATTCATACACGTAAAGACTATATTGAATTAGACTTGTTGCAAACAAACGAATTCAAGAATATCAGCTTACAACAACAATATTTCCCCAACGATTTTACACTTAATCTTTCGAAAGACCTTAAATTATTAGGAATACCAGGTGCATTATTAGGTGGAGAACAGTGGATGCCAATACGAAGACTAGCAGAGAATACTGCTACCATATTTAGATGGTTTGATAATGAACGCCGACAAGCCTTTCCAGGACTTTCAAAAGTAATTGAAGGAACTTATTACGAGAAATTAATAATTGAAATTATTGATGAAGTATTGGATGAAAATGGAACAGTGAAAGATAATGCATCCCCAGAATTGCAAAAGATTCGCATGAATCTATTTAAGCGTAGGCAGGAGTTACGTAGGATGTTTGAAAAAGTAATTAGCAAATTAGCAAAAGCAGGATATACAGCAGATATTGATGAGAGTTTTAGCAATGGAAGACGTGTTGTAGCAGTTTTTTCTGAACACAAAAGACAGATAAAAGGAATATTACATGGTGAAAGTGATAGCAGAAAAACTGCTTTTATAGAACCCGAAGAAACAATTGAACTGAATAATGAAGTTTTTGCTCTTGAACACGATGAAACAAGAGAAGTCCAGCGTATTCTTCGTGCACTAACCGCTCGAATGATGGTTTATGCGCCATTATTAAGTACATATTTAGAAGTGGCTGGTGAATATGATTTTATTAGAGGGAAAGCTAGGTTAGCTCTTGATATGAATGGCCAATATCCAAATTTGGTTGATAAAGCACATATACATTTAATTGATGCTTATCATCCCTTATTGTATTTATACCACAAAACTTCGGGCAAAAAAACAATACCTGTTACCTTAACGCTCGACGATAAAAATAGAATACTCGTAATTAGTGGCCCCAACGCAGGAGGCAAAACTGTTACTATGAAAACCATTGGGTTGAATCAATTAATGTTGCAAAGTGGTTTATTAGTACCAGTAAGCGCCATGTCTACAATGGGTATTTTTAAGCAATTATTTATTCATATTGGTGACACCCAAAGTATAGAATTTGAACTTAGTACTTACTCGAGTCATTTATTACACATGAAATACTTCATTGAAGTAGCGAATGGTAAAACCTTGTTTTTTATAGATGAGTTAGGAAGTGGAAGTGATCCTAATTTAGGAGGAGCATTTGCAGAAGTGATTATGGAAGAATTATGTAAACGTCATTCATTTGGTGTTGTAACAACGCACTATTTGAACCTTAAAGTTATGGCGAATCATACGCCTGGTATAGTGAATGCAGCCATGCAATTCGATGAACAGAACTTATTACCCATGTATCGATTGATGGTAGGAAAGCCTGGTAGTTCTTACACTTTTGCTATTGCTGAGCGAATTGGATTATCTCCTAAACTAATTAATAGAGCTCGCCAATTGGTTGACGAAGACCATTTTAAATTAGACAAATTATTAAATAGAACCGAACAAGACCTCCAGCATTTAGACAAAGAAAAAAAGCAGGTTAACCGTTTGATAAAGGAGAATGAAAGGCTCAAAAAAGAAATGGAATTGGTGATTGACAAAGAAAGACACCAGCAACAAGTTGATTTACTAAAACAACAGAATAAAATTTCCGAAGACCGAATTTTGTATTTAAAAGACATGGAGCGCAAACTAAAGCAAGTAGTGCTCGATTGGAAAAAGTCTGAAAACAAAAACGAAGTTGTTAAAAACCTACAGCATTTATTGTTTAAACAAAAAGAAACCATTGTAGTAAATAAATTGGCTAAAAAAGTAGATTTAAAATACAAGGAACTTCATTTACCCATTACCATTGGTGCCTTAGTTAAATCAAAGAAAAACTACCAAGTAGGGGAAGTAAAAGAATTACGTGGTAAAAGAGCCATTGTTCATATAGGACAGTTACCTATGCATGTTGATTTAGCAGACTTAATTGTTGTAGAAAAAATTGAGGAAAAACCTTAAGACAATTAAGACTATATCATTTAATTAGCCAAAATTTCAGTTTAGGCATCATTTCTATTGATTTTATTAATTTATTTTAACCCTTTTTATTCCCTTGAAACTATTGATACCATTGAGTTATTGATATTTTAAAAAATACAATTTCTTTACATTTTGATAGTTTTTTTGGAATATCAACCCCAAGGCTATTATTTTGCACCCGGAGAGTTGGCAGAGCGGTCGATTGCGGCAGTCTTGAAAACTGTTGACTGTAACAGGTCCTGGGGTTCGAATCCCTAACTCTCCGCTCATAAAAGCCTGAATTATAATATGTTATTATAATTCAGGCTTTTTTATGCGTTTAATGCTCAGTATTAACTTTAATAATTTTCTATTTTAAATAAAGCACTCCAAAATACTTGTTTTCATTTATTTAAATGAAAATCGAAATCAACCTATTTTAAAAATAGTCTAAAATAACAGGATAGAACAGGATACTTAGATTCGAAAAAACACTAGATTGTTTCCGATTTGCCATTTAATCTACAGTTAAAAACTTGTCTTCTAACATTTTTTGAAGAAGTTTTTGTTGCAATTATCTGCAAAAATAAATCCATTTTTTAACTAAATCTAACACTTAATGTAAAAATCCAATTGATCAAAAATCCTATGATTATTTAAAATTTATTCAAATTATTTTCATTATTAGATAAACGCCATATGAAAAAAAAATGTTCTCTAATAACACGCTTGTTTTTAACAAGTGTTTTATTTCTCACAATTTTCCAGCAAAATATTTTTGCTCAAAAACTCACTCCACATTCGGTTGTGGGTACTATTACAAATGATAAAGGGGAACTTTTACAGGGTGTAGTAGTAGAAGTTAAAAACTCAAATACAAAAGCAATTACAGATGCTTCTGGCAAATTTAGTATTGCCATTAAAGAAAAAACTGCTGTTTTAGTAATAACATCTACAGGTTATATAGACAAAGATGTAATGGTAAATGAAACAATTACTAAAGTAGATATTGTTTTAGCTGTAGATACTAAAGCACTAGAAGATGTAGTGGTAATTGGATATGCAACTGTAAAAAAACGAGATGTAACAGGTGCTGTATCTGGTATTAATCAGAAAGATATTAAGTCTCGTCCTGTAACAAATGCCATTGAAGCTATGCAAGGTAAAGTTGCTGGTGTTGATATTTCTTCTAATGAGCGTCCAGGATCAGTTGGTAGTATCAACATTCGTGGTGTACGTTCTTTAACCGCTTCAAACTCACCATTATTTGTTGTTGATGGTATTCCTTTAATGACTGGTGGTATTGACAATTTCAATCCTAATGATATTGAAACTATTGATATCTTAAAAGATGCATCTGCTACAGCTATTTATGGTTCTAGGGGTGCAAATGGTGTGGTTATAGTAACAACCAAACAAGGAAAAACTGGTAAAGTAACATTAAGTTTAAACAGTTCGGTTAAAGTTGAGAATGTAGTAGACAATACTACTATGTTTAATGCCAATGATTATATCAATTTCAGAAGATGGTCATATTATTATGCTGGTTTAAATAATACAACTGGCATTAGTACTTATCCAAGAGGAGACCAGCCAACAATAGCAACTGATAGAACTTTCTTTAGTGCAACTGCAGATCCTTCAGCATGGAACAATATTGCGAAAGGTTGGGCTTCTGGAACTTGGGATGGTTCAAAAGTAGCTACTACTGATTGGAGAGGTATCGTTAATCAACAATCAATGACTACTGATAATGTAATTAGTGTTAGTGGTGGATCAGATAAAATTAAAGCTTATGGCTCTTTTGGTTATCTAAACAATACTGGTACCATTAAAGGACAGTCATTTAAAAGATATTCTGGAAAAGCTAGTGTTGAAATTGAAGCAACAAAATGGCTTTCTTTTGGAAATAATTTTAGTGTGAATTATAGTATTCAAGAGTTTGGACAATCACAAGTGAATGTATCAACTATTGGCACTCCTGCAGGTGGCTTATATGAATCCTCTAGATCATTATTCCCTTATGCAGTTCCTTATGATTCTGCTGGAAATAGAATTCTATTTCCTGGTGGAGATAATTCATTTAAAAGTATCGTAAATGAGTGGGACTATAATAGAGACCAAAGAGTCACTTTAAGAGCATTTGGAAGTATGAATACGCAAATCAATTTTGGTGCAATTTTACCAGCACTAAAAGGATTAAAATATCGTATGAATTTTGGTCCTGATTTCTCTTATTATCGTGATGGTGTTTATATTGATGCAAACTCGGTATCAAATGGTGGAAGCACTAATTATGCATCACTTGCAAATAATAAAACATTCTCTTATACTTTAGATAATTTGCTTTATTACGACAGGTCAATTGGTTCTCATTCTTTTGGAATAACCTTATTACAAAGTCAAACTGCATATAACCAAGAAACAAGTTCTATTACAGGTAATGGTATTCCATTAAGTACACAATTATGGAATGCACTAACAAGTGGTACTGTAACTGGCGCATTAAGTTCAAGTTCCAATATCATTCAACAACAATTATCATCTTATATGGCTAGATTAAACTATAGCTATATGGATAAATATTTGTTGACTGTTTCTGCCCGTCAAGATGGTTCTTCTGTACTTGCAGAAGGTCATAAATATTCTATGTTCCCTTCAGCTGCATTGGCTTGGAGAATCAATAAAGAAAAGTTTATGAACATCAAATGGGTGAATGATTTAAAGCTAAGAGTAGGAGCGGGTGTTACTGGAAACTCTGCAATTGCACCTTATGCAACACAAGGTCCTATCACATCGCTTTTCTATCCATTTGTGTCTAGTAATGCTGCTGGATCTGTTCCAAATTCAGTATTGGCTAACCAACAACTAGGATGGGAAAAAACAACCCAATACAATCTTGGGTTAGATTTTGCTTTATTAAATAGAAGAATCTCTGGTAGTGTTGATGTGTATACTTCTAATACCACAGATTTGTTAATGCAAAGATCAATTCCTTCTGTAACTGGTTTTACAACCACATTTGCCAATATTGGTAAAACAGCTAATAATGGAATTGATATTAGTGTAACAACAGTAAACATCAAGCAAAAAGATTTCAATTGGACGACTACTTTAAATGCTTCATGGCAGAAAGAAAAAATTGTAACCTTAGCAAATGGTGCCCAAGATGATATCAGTAATAACTGGTTTATTGGACAGTCAATTGGTGTAATTTATGGTTACAAATCTTTAGGATTATGGCAGAAGTCTGATTCAGTTGCAATGAAAGCATTTAATGCAAATGGAAATACATTTTCTGCAGGTAGTGTAAGAATTGCAGATCTAAACGGAGATAATAAAATTGATCCTAATAATGATCGTACAATTATTGGAACTACTAGACCACGTTGGGTTGTAGGGATGACTAATGCTATTACCTATAAGAACTGGGATTTTTCTGTTTTCTTGTATGGCCGTTTAAATTATATGTATAATGGTGGTGGAGAAGGAGAGGCTGGCAGAAGTGTTACTAGACAAATTAATTATTATACTGAAAACAATCCTAATGCAGAATTTCAGAAACCAATATTTAATGCAGGAAATGCACCAGGTGATCCTTATTATGGCGCTTTAGGATATTATCAAGCTTCTTTTATTAAAATTAGAAACGTTTCTCTTGGATATACATTTAATAATAAGTCTTTGGGTAAATCAGGTATTTCAAATTTGAAAGCTTATTTACAAATGTCTAATCCAGGAATGTTATTTTCTAAAATTAAATATCTTGATATGGATGTGGTTGGTTCAACCTGGAATAGAGGTATCACATTTGGAATTAATGCATCATTTTAATATAATAAAATTGGAATTATATGAATAAAAATATTTTCTTTAAAACGCTAATGATTGCTTCAGCAGTATTTTTTGCATCATCTTGCAAAAAGGATTTTTTGACTGAAACACTTACAACTGCTAGAAGTACCGACTTCTATAAAACAGATGCTGGTATTCAGCAATTATCTGTAGGTACTTATTACCAAGTTTTTAATGTTCCATTTAATGGTGAGTGGAATTATGCTGCTACCAATTATGGTACTGATGAGTTTCATGTTGGTGGCGATCCTTCAAATGCACCATGGAATAATTATGATGCAACTTTAAATTCTGTTGTAGTAGCTTCTAGTAGTAATACTGCTGCTTCTAATTATCAATGGGATGCATTATATCAAGGCATTGGTGATGCCAATTTGTTAATTCAAAACTGCATAAGTAGCACTTCTACTTCTACTGCTATAAAAAATACAGCTTTAGGTGAAGGTTATTTTATGCGTGCTTATAATTATTTAAGATTGGTTAGTCAATATGGTGCTGTACCATTACAATTAGCACCTATTTCTACTGTACAGTTAGAATTTACAAGAGCTTCTGCAAAAGATGTATATGCTCAAATTATAACTGACTTCACAAATGCTGCAAAATTATTACCAACTACTGGAGCTCCATCTCATATAACACAAGATGCTGCATCTCATTATTTGGCAAAAGCACTTTTATTTAGAAGTAGTGAAATTAATAGTTCTTGGAATGCATCCACAGTTGCTGCTGATTTAGCCGCTATTGGACCACTTTGCGATAAAGTAATTGCAAACCATCCTTTGGCTTCAAACTTTGCAAGCTTATGGAATTTTACTGCTATTAATTCTGCTAATGAGAATTTGCCAGAATTAATTCTTTCTGCACAATACACCAATGATGTTAATACCAATCTTGGTAATGGTAATACACAACACTTGTATTTTGCTTCTAGATATGATATTCAAGATCAAATGGCACGTGATATTACAGGAGACAGACCATTTAGTAGGTTAGCAACTACCTATTATATGTATCGTGTTTTTGACATGGTGAATGATTCAAGATTTTGGAAATCTTTCAGAACAAAGAGTGCCATAAATGGTGCTGCACCAGTTTCTCCAAATGTTCAAGGAGATTTGGGTGTGATGTTTGTTATTAATCAACCTGGAGATACAAGGTTCACATTATCAAAAATTTCAAAAGGTACTTCAGGTGCTAATTTGATTAAAGATGGTAATGGCAAACCAATTCCTACAGTATATGTTGCTTATCCTGCTGGTAGAACAACAGATGGTGCTCTGAATACCGACTTAACAACTGCTGGTCAAAGTTTTCCTTCTTGTAGCAAACACATGGATGGATCAAGAAATTCTTTGAACGATGTAGTAGGTCATAGAGATTTTAATTTGGCTCGTTCAGCTGAAACTTATTTAATTGCTGCAGAAGCAAAAATCAGACTAGCACAAGCCGGAACTGGTAGTTATGCCGATGCATTACCTTATATTAATGCGGTAAGAGCTCGTGCTCAATACGCAGCAGGAGAAAATAGAGCAGGATATTATGATGGAGGAAATACATTACAGTCTGTTTCATTACAAACACCAGGAGTTGGTATTTCTTTTTATCCAGGAAACGCTTATTATGAATCAAATAATATTCCTGTAACTACTGCTGCCGCTTCTAGCTTAGCAATCACAGCTGTTTCTCCATTACCAACACAAGACGAAAATATTATAAGTACACTAGGTTTAACTAGTACCTATGATAGAATGTTGTGTTTGGTTCTAAATGAGCGTGCACGTGAATTAGTAGGAGAATTTAAACGTTGGGAAGATTTATCAAGAACCCAAACTTTAGTAAAAAGAGTTCAAGCATATAATTTAGAAGGTGGACCAAATGTTAAAACATACCATACTTTACGTCCTATTCCACAAAACTTTTTAGATGGAATTCAAGCAAACGGATTAGCATTAACTGCAGCAAATAAAACAGCTATGCAGAATCCTGGTTATTAATAATTGAGTAATTACTAATTATTATATGCTACATTAAAATGGGCTAAATCTGCAAGAAAAATTTCTTGCAGATTTA
Source organism: uncultured Bacteroidota bacterium (assembly GCA_903831935.1). Lineage (GTDB taxonomy): Bacteria > Bacteroidota > Bacteroidia > Chitinophagales > Chitinophagaceae > Sediminibacterium. The sequence continues at coordinate 21,638 of CAIKZP010000159.1, forward strand.
GCCCATTTTTTTAAAACAGTAATTAAAACTTAGGTGTAACACCCATATTAAATAATATAAAAGAATATATATCTGCTGTTGTTTCTATATTCTTTGCAGTATTACTAGCCCCGTGTCCTGAATTGGTATCAATTCTAATTAACATAGGATTATTACTTGCATTTTTTTCTTGCAAGGTGGCAGCATATTTAAATGAATGAGCAGGTACAACTCTATCATCGTGATCTGCAGTTGTAATAAGCGTTGCAGGATATTTAACACCTAATTTAATATTGTGTAATGGAGAGTATTTGTATTGTGCTTCAAATTCTTCTTTGTTATCACTACTGCCATAGTCGGCAATCCAATTCCATCCAATGGTAAATTTTTGAAAACGCAACATATCCATCACGCCAACTTGGGCAATACAAACCTTTATTAAATCAGGACGCTGATTCATCACTGCTCCAACCAATAATCCGCCATTACTACCACCACGAATAGCCAAATAATTCTTTGACGTGAATTGATTGGCTATTAAAAATTCTCCAGCTGCTATAAAATCATCAAAAACATTTTGCTTTTGTAATTTCATGCCAGCCTGATGCCATTTCTCACCATATTCTGCACCGCCTCTAATATTAGCAATCGCATAAATGCCTCCTTGTTCTAACCATGGAATTAATGCAGCACTAAATGATGGAGTTGAACTAATATTAAATCCACCATATCCATACAAAATAGTAGGATGGGTTCCATCTTTTTTTAATCCCTTTTTATATACCACAAACATGGGCACTTTCGTTTTGTCTTTGCTTGAAAAGAAAACTTGCTCAACAATATAATCAGATGGATTAAATGCTAGTGTAGGTTCTTGAAAAACAGTTGATTTACCAGTGCCAATATCGTATTTAAAAATAGTAGGAGGGAAGTTGAAAGTAGAAAAAGTATAAAAACAAAAAGGATCAGATTTTTCTCCACCAAAACCACCTGCGTTTCCTAGTGCAGGAAATTTAACTTCACTTAATAATTTACCGGTGTAATCATAAGCGTAAATTCTTGTAGTAACATCTTTTAAATAATTAGCAAACAATTTTCCTCCAACACTTGATACACTAGTAAGTGGCTCTGCTTTTTCTGCTAAAATTGTTTTCCAATTATTTTTTTCAGGATGTTTACTCGACACACTAATTAATTGACCATTTTGCGCGCCATCATTGGTTTCTATTAATAAAGTTTCACCAATATTATCCACTACATGGTAATTGAAATTACTTGGCAATGCTATAATTGGCTCGAACTTTTTACTATTATTTAATTGGTCTGTAAACCAAAGTGCATTACCATCTAATCCTTTTCCACGATCAGAAATAGATAAAAATGAAAACCGCTCATCATCACTTGTAACTACTTGGTGAAAGCGTTGTGGATTTTTAGCGTCTTCATAAATCAATTTGTCGGCAGATTGTGCTGTGCCAACAGTATGAAACCATACTTGGTGGTTTTCATTTTTAGAAGACAATTCTTTTCCTTTTTCAGTAGCAGGATATCGACTATAATAAAAACCATTACCCTGCCAAGCAATACCAGAAACCTTTACCCATTGTAAAGTATCTGCTAAATCCTTTCCTGTGGTCATATCTCTTACATAATATTCCTGCCAATCGCTACCGCCTTTAGAAATGCCCCATGCGGCATAGTTTCCTGATTTATTTAAAACAAAACCAATCAGTCGGGTAGTACCATCAGCAGAAAGCTTGTTAGGATCTAATACTAAAACGGGTTGACCACTCAAACCTTTTTGTTTATATAAAACACTCTGATTTTGTAAGCCATCATTTTTATAAAAATAGAACCAATCTCCTTTACGTTGAGGACTAGAAAACTTTGCATAGTTTGATAATGCTTCAATTCGTTTTTTAAATCCTTCTCTATAATTAATTTTCGATAAATAATTAAAGCTGACTTCATTTTGTGCTTTTACCCAATCCTTGGTTTCTGTACTATTATCGTCTTCTAACCAACGATAAGGATCGGCTACTTGTGTTCCATGGTAATTGTCTACCTGATTGCCTTTATGGCTTACAGGGTATTTTAATTGCGCCTCTGTCATACTTGCTATACAAATGAATAGGGTAAGAGTAATAATTTTCTTGTTCATTGAATTGATTTTTCAAACTCAAATTAAACAATAATTATGTAAGCAAGAATATTCTGCTTTTGATTTAATATCAATTTGCGTAAATCATTGCAAACTGATTGCGAAGGATATAAAGGGCTATTTTTGGAAATAGGGTATTTCATCATTAGAAACATTTTCTAATTGCTGCCAATATTTCATGGTTACAATATGTCCATCAGGGGTATCTAATAGTCTGCCGTATATGGCATTGATAGAATTAAATAACATGTTCGTAACACCAACAGTATAGGTTTCAACTATTGGTTCTGATACAGGCTCTGTTTCGGCAGTTACAGCAGCAACTTTAGCAGGAGCTGACGGTACAACTATCACCGTTAAATTGTTGTATTCTAATAAAGGTTTTAAAAATGCAACCCTTTCAGCAGATACATTCTTTTCTACAATGGCACATTTAATACCGTCTAGGTCTTCTGAAATATGATTAGAATTGATTGCCATAATAAATATTAATTCAATGATTTATAAAATGCTTAATGAATAAATGTATTCGTAAATCCAACTAAAAAATCCTGTTAGAATCATACCAGCTAAACAAATGATCATAGCAAGTTTTGGCAAAGCAGGTATAGAAATAGTTTCAATAGGTTGATCATTAGGATCCATGAAAATTGCTTTCACCACTTTTAAATAATAGTAGAATGAAATGATCATATTAATAGCGGCAAACACTACCCAAATATAATTACCTCTTTCAGCCCCAGCCATAATTAAAAAGAACTTCCCAAAAAATCCTGCAGTAGGTGGAACGCCAGCTAAAGAGAACAAAGCAATAGCAAGTACCCAAGACAAAAATGGATTTGTTTTATAAAAACCTTTATAGTCAGATATTGTTTCTTTATTAGCCACTGCAGACACTAAAGTAATAACACCAAATGCTGCTAGATTAGAAAATAAATAGATTAATAAGAAATAGATAACAGATGCAATTCCCATTATAGAAGTGCCGGATAAACCTAATAATATAAAACCAACTTGTGCGATGGATGAAAAAGCCAAAAAGCGCTTTAAATTATTTTGACGAAGGGCAAATAAATTACCAATTAAAATTGTAACAATACTCAATACAAAAATCATCAAATACCACTGTGTTGCAATTGTTTTAAATACAGTATACATTACCGACATGAAAATAAATAGTACTGCTGTTTTAGAGATGACCGATAAATAAGCCGTAACAGGTGCAGGAGCTCCTTCATATACATCTGCAGTCCATAAATGAAATGGTACAACAGAAATTTTAAAACAAAATCCAGCTAGTATTAAAATGAATGCAATTACTTGTAATTGATTGCCATAAATATGTTGCGATATTTCATAAAATGATAAAGAACCCGTTGTTCCATATAATATAGATACACCAAATAATAAAATGGCAGATGAAAAAGCAGATGAAATAATTAATTTCATTGCCGCTTCAGATGATTGTCTTTTATGTAAATCAAAATTAGCTAGTGCTGCTAATGGAATAGTAGACAATTCTAAACCTAAATAGAAAATTAATAAGTTGCCACTAGAAATCATAAAGAACATGCCCAATAAGGTAGATAATAAAAGAATATAAAATTCTAATAAATGTTTGTGTTCTTTTAACCAAGGATATGCAATTAAAGAAACCAAGTATACACCTAAATTCAGTATATTTTTTTCTAATAAAATTAATTGGGTGGAGTGGTACATTCCATTAAATAAGTTGCCTTCTACATTATTGTAAAAGCCAGCCAATAAATTAAACAACAATAAAATATTAATACCATATAATAATGTTTCATTCTTCCAATCTTTAGGGCCTACTTTTATAAAAAGTAATAAAAAGATGATGGCAATGATGATCCATTCAGATTTTAAAAGAATTAAATATTCGTTCAACATAATACAAATTTCAATGATTCATTATTTCACTAGTGCAACAGCACCTAGTTTACTCATAATAATTTCTGTTCCTGGTTGAATTAAATCAATCAACCAAAATGGTGCTATACCAACAACTACAATTCCAACTATCAATAAGATTGCTGCAAATTTTTCATTCCAACTAGCATCGGTTAATAATTCATGTTCTTTATTAACCATTGGTCCCATAATAGTTTGTCCTGCAGCCCTTAAAATATATACAGCAGTAACTACAATTGAAGCACAAGCCAAAATTGTTGCCAATCGAAACCATTTATCTGGATTTTGCCAAGAGCCCATAAATACGGTCATTTCAGCAGCAAAACCACTAAAACCCGGTAGTCCTAAAGAGCACAAACCTGCAATAACAAATACCGACGAAATAAATGGCATCGCTTTTAATAAGCCTCCTAATTGGGCCACCATTCTTGTATGTGTTCTACTATAAATCATACCAATTGCAGCAAAGAATAAGGCTGTCATTAAACCGTGAGACACCATTTGCATTACCGCACCCATAATAGATGTTTTGGTAAGCATTCCTATACCTAGTAAAACAAATCCACAGTGACTAATAGAAGAATATGCGTTGATGTATTTTAAATCAGTTTGCATCATGGTAGCAAATGCGCCATAAATAATAGCAATAGTTGCTAGTAAAATGATAATCCATGAATAAGCATGCGCTGCATCTGGCATTAAAAAAGTGGCTACACGTAAACAACCATATCCACCTAATTTCATTGATATACCTGCCAAGAACATCGATGCTGCAGTTGGAGCAGAAGCATGACCATCTGGTACCCATGTATGAAAAGGAAAAATTGCTGTAAATACACCAAACCCAATAAACGCAAAAGGAAAGAATATTTTTTGAATTGGTAAAGCAATATTCATTTTAGCAATAAGCAATAAATCAAATGTGTGAATGCCTGCTTCGGTATGTGTATTAAAATAAATTCCTAAAATTCCTACTAAAATTAGCGCAGAGCCACCCATTAGCATTAGCGCTAGTTTCATAGCACTATTGTCTTTTTTTCCACTTCCCCAAATTCCAATTAATAAAAACTTAGGAATGACTGCTACTTCTAAAAAGAAAAATAAAGTGAATAAATCTAATGATATAAAAAATCCATAAGCACCAAGGCTTAATAAAATCAATAAGAAAAAGAACTCTTTAGATAATTGTTCTGTTTTCCAAGAAACCAAAATACCTGCAACAACCACAAATGCAGTAAGTAATATCATGGCAATTGATATACCATCTACACCAATATGGTATTGTAAATGCAAGGGCGCATACCAGTTTTGAATATACTCAAAAACCATTTGAGACTGGTTACCTTGTGCTTTTATTTGGTAATAAGCCATTAATAGTTTGCCAGCTAATAGTAACTGAAAAATACTGCCTATTAATGCAATGACTCTTACCTGTTTTAAACCCTTTGCAAAAAGAATTGCAAAAGCAGTAAATAATGGAAATAATAATAATAAGGTTAAGTTCATGGTTAATATTTTATTGCCACAGATAAATAAATAGAATAATTAAACTTGCAATTCCACCAAAAAAGTACAAAGCATAATCTTGTACCTTGCCTGATTGAAAGCCTTTGATTAGTTCAGAAACTTTGGCAGTGCTATTTGCTAGTAAGTTCATTAATCCATCAACAATATGTTTATCGAACCAAGCGGCTGGTTTTCCAATTAAGTTGAAGAGAATTTTTTTAGTTACAAATAAATATACTTCATCAATATAAAATTTTCTACTAGCCGCTGTGTATAGTCCACCCATTTGTTGCGAAATTCGAACTGGTAAATCATTGCTATTTTTAAACAAACGCGTAGCTAATAAAATACCAATAAGGGCTAATGAAACAGGTACAATTGAAAAGGAGATAGGGACATGTGATGTAATTGGTAAGCCATCTGCAGTAACAAAGGATGCAATAGGTACTAATCCTGATCCAATTGCTAAAATGGCTAATAATATCAAAGGAATTTTCATACTTATTGTTCCTTCGCCATGATGATTTTTTACAGAAGCATCTTTGCTCCAAAAAATACTATAATATAATCGGAACATATAAAATGCTGTAAGACCTGAAGTAATTAGTGCAACTACATAAATTAATCTGTTCGATTCAAATGCAGCCATTAAAATTTCTTCCTTACTAAAAAAACCAGCAAAAGGAGGGATACCTGCAATGGCCAAACAAGCAATTAAAAAACTAATATGTGTAATTGGCATTAATTTTCTTAATCCACCCATGTCTTTCATTTCATTACTATGAACAAAATGAATGACTGAACCAGCACCTAAAAATAATAGCGACTTAAAAAATGCATGGGTAAATAAATGGAACATAGAACCCATATAACCCAATCCTTCTTCTCCACTATATTTAGATACACCTAGTGCAAACATCATATAGCCAATTTGCGACATAGTAGAATACGCAAGTACTCTTTTAATATCGGTTTGTGTACAAGCAATTACTGCAGCAAAGAAAGCCGAAAAAGCACCAGTATACATCACTACTTGTAAAGCACCAGGATCAGACAATGCAAATATTGGAAACAATCTAGCCACTAAAAAAACACCTGCAACAACCATGGTAGCCGCGTGAATTAAAGCAGATACTGGTGTAGGGCCTTCCATTGCATCGGGTAACCAAATATGTAAAGGGAACATGGCTGATTTACCAGCACCACCTATAAATACAAGAATTAATCCCCAACTAAGTGCAGACATACCAAGAAAAGATGCTGCATTAATAACCGTTAAATAAGGAGATGATATAACGCTTAAACGTTCTATTAAAATTCCAAAATCTAAGGTATGTGCATAGAAAGCTAAAATAAGTATGCCTATTAAAAAACCTAAATCGGCAAACCTAGTAACAATAAATGCTTTTTTTGAAGCAGCAACAGCACTAGGTTTTTCAAAATAAAATCCAATTAATAAAAATGAGGAAACACCCACTAATTCCCAAAACAAATAGATCTGAAAAATATTCGAAGAGAGAATTAATCCTAACATAGAAAAAGTAAACAACGATAAAAAAGCATAATAAGTAGCAAACCTCGTTTCTCCTTTCATATATCCTAAACTAAATACATGTACCATTAAAGAAACAAAACTTACCACCACCAGCATCATCACTGTAATAGGATCTAAAAGTATGCCCATATCAATAGATAGATTGGGTGCGAATTCTAACCAAGTATATTTAAAAACAATTATTTTTTGATAAACCCCATTGATTTTTCCTGTTTGAAAAAAGTATTGATAGGCAGTAGCAAAAGATAAAATTGTTGAAATAAATAAAGATAAAGTGCCTATGATTCCGCTAGTAGTAGAAAAATGTTTTCTACCAAAAAGCCCTAACAATAAAAAACAGGTTAGTGGCAAAATAGGAATCAGTGCTATAAAAATCGGATTACTCATTTGATCAGTTATTGGTATAAAAATGGTCGTTTATCAATGAATGTTTTAATACTTTAATTCTGTTGCATCTTCTACATCTATAGAATGATGACTTCTATATAAATTAATAATAATTGCAATGGCAACTGCTGCTTCAGCTGCAGCGATAGTGATAATAAAAATGCTAAAGAAAATACCATCTAATTTATCTGCGTACAAATATTTATTAAACGCAACAAAATTAATATTTACACTATTGAGCATTAGTTCAATAGCCATTAACATGGTAATCATATTTCTTCTGGTAAACAAACCATAGGCCCCTATGAAAAATAAGGCCGTACTTAAAAAAAGAATATGTGTTAAAGGAACTTCGTTCATGTGATTCAGTTAAATAGTTTGATTTGGTAAATTATTTTCTGGTTCTTTATGTTTAATGGCAATCACAATACAACCAATCATAGCGGCCAATAACAACATACTGATTAATTCAAATGGCAATAGGTAGCCAAAATTTTTTGTATCCAACATTTGAGTGCCAATATCATTCACCTTCAATTCAAATGGCTTACCCGTATTTAATTTGAAGGGATATTTTTGTAATAGTCTCATGATAAATGCTGCTCCGAAAACAACTGCCAATGCAGAAAAAATACTTCTCACTAATAATGGCTTTTGCATTTCATCGCCAGATTTAATAGTAAGAAATATTGAAAAGATAATTAGTACAACAATTCCACCAACGTATACTATAATTTGAACGGCAGCAAGAAATTCTAATTTCAACCAAAAATACAATGCGGCAATTCCTATTAAAGAAAATAATAACCAAATAGAAGCCCTAAATATTTTTCGGGTTGTAACAGCAAGTATTCCTGTGCCTAAAATAAAAGCAGCAATCAGGTAAAAAAATATAGCAGCAGCACTCATAATTAATATTTTAATAGATCAATTTTATTCTACTCCAGCCCTTAATTTAGAATCAGGCTTGTTTAATTTTTTTGTTAACATCGCTCTATCAAAAACACTATGCTCGAATGTTTGCGCCATTTTAATTGCATCAGTAGGGCAGGCCTCTATACATAAATTACACATGGTACAAAGTTCTAAATGATAGATAAATGTGTCAATTGCTTTTTTCTTTTTGCCTTCTGGAGAAATATCAAATTTGTTAATGATTTTAATTGTACCATTTGGGCAAGCCAATTCACAAGCAGAACAACCAGTACAAGCATGTTCATTTTGGTCATCATGCGTCATAATAACTTCGCCTCTAAAACGTTCAGGTAAATTTAATTCTAACCTGTTTTCTGGATACAATTGTGTAATAATCTCTTTATGGTGCGTGAAATAGTACCCAGTTCTGCGCATCCCAATAAATAGAGATTTTAATGCGTTATAAATATCCTTAAAATAATTAACTAGAAACATCTTACTGCTTTAATTTCAATTTAAAAATGCCAGCCCATGATAGCCACTAGGGTCATCAATAATAGATTGAACATACTGATTGGTAATAAATATTTCCACTCTAAATTCAACAATTGATCTACTCTTAATCTTGGAAAAGTCCATCTAAACCACATGATTAAAAATATCAAGAAAAATGTTTTTCCAAAAAACCAAATAGACGATGGGATATAATCCATAATATGATTAAATCCTTCCCAAGAGCCAATATGCAATGGCATCCATCCACCAAAAAACAAAGTGGCACCAATGGCACAAACAATAAATATATTAATGTATTCAGCTAAAAAGAATAAAGCGAATTTCATTCCAGAATATTCTGTATGAAAACCTGCTGTTAATTCAGATTCCGCCTCTGATAAATCGAATGGTGCACGATTGGTTTCTGCAGTTACCGCAATAATAAAAATCACAAAAGAAATTAACGCAGGAATATGTGCTTTAAAAATCCACCAACCGTTTTGTTGAGATAAAACAATATCATTTAAACTCAAACTGCCAGTTAAAACAATGATGGATAAAATAGATAAACCAACAGACAATTCATAACTCACCATTTGCGCACCACTGCGCATGGCACCTAATAAAGAGTACTTATTATTACTAGACCATCCTGCCATTAAAATTCCAATGACTGATACCGATGAAATGGCAGATACATATAGCACACCAATATTAATATCCCATATTTGAAATCCTTTGGCAAAACCAATAGG
>CAIKZP010000160.1 GCA_903831935.1 uncultured Bacteroidota bacterium
ATTTAGAGAAGATTTATATTATAGAATTCTAGGTTTAACAATTGAACTGCCACTATTGCAAAATAGAGGGAATGATATTTTAATTTTAGCAAAATATTTTTCTGATATTTTTTGCTCGGAAAATAAAATTCCAACCAAGTCGTTTTCGCCTGCTGCGTTTAAAAAATTACAAAACTATAGTTATCCTGGAAACGTAAGGGAATTAAAATCTATGGTTGAGCTAGCAGTAGTTATGTCTGATGCAACTGTTATAGAGGATAAGGATATTAATATTGAAATGACAACTAGTAATACTAGTACCTTATTGCAAACAGAGTCTACTTTACGCGAATATGAATTAAAAATAATTACACATTATATGGAGAAATATAATGATGATATTTTAACGGTTGCAAAAAAATTAGCAATAGGAAAATCAACAATTTATAGACTTATTCAAAATGGAGAATTAAAACAAAAATAAATACTTGCAGAAAATTAGTTTTGATATTGCCCAGTGGAATCGATTATTTCCGTACTTCTTTATGCTTAATGAAGATATGGAGCTAGTTGCAGTGGGTGATGCACTCAGTAAACTAATTCCTAATGGTTTAAATAATAAGTATAGTAGCTTTTTTGAAATTCAGCATCCAACTATTGAAATAATTGATTTTAATAGTTTGCAAATTCAAAATCAAGAAAACTTTATTTTAAAAATACTTAATGAAGTTGGTAATGTTATACTTACGGGTCAATTTGAATTTCTAAAAGATACTAGTCAACTAATATTTCTAGGTGCCCCTGTGCAAGATTCTGCCGACGAATTATTAATAAATCAACCAACGATTTTTGGAAATCAGCAATTAGATACTGGGTTATTGCCAACTATAAATTCACAGGCAGAAAGTATTGCGGAAAAAATTAGACAGTCAGAAGAAAGGTGGAAATTTGCATTAGAAGGTTCTGGTGCAGGCATTTGGGAGTATAATTTTCAAACAGAAGCCTTGTTTTTTTCTGTTCAGTACGAGAAGATGCTTGGTTATACAAAGGATGAATTAGAAAATAATTCAACCATTTGGCCTGCAATTATTCATCCCGATGATTTTAAATATTTTAAAGAATATGATTTAGAGTACGAACAAGGTACTCGCACAAGTCATAAAAAAGAATACAGAATCAAACGAAAAGATGGCACATATATCTGGGTTTTGGATAGAGGAATGTTAATTAGTAAAACAGATGATGGAAAGTCTTTAAGAATAATTGGTACTCATACAGATATTACCGAAAAGAAATTATCGGAAAACAAATTAGAAAATCAACGTCATTTCTATGAACAGGTATTGAATCAAATTCCATCAGATATTGTTGTATTTGATAAAGATCATAGGTATTTGTTTATAAATCCAATTGCAATAAAAGATCCAGCATTAAGAAAATGGATGATTGGAAAAAAAGATGAAGATTATTGCACTTTTAGAAATAAACCTATTCATATTGTAGAAGGGCGTAGAGGTATTTTTAATAAAGTACTTGCATCTAAAAAACTATACGCTTGGGAAGAAACCTTGCAGAATTCCGAAAATGAAACAGAATATCATTTGCGAAATATGTTTCCTGTATTAGATTCTAATGGAGATGTAGAAATGGTAATTGGATATGGTGTGAATATTAGTGAGCGTAAAAAAATTGAAGAAAAGATTCGAGTTAATGAAAAACGTTATCGTGATCTTTTTAATTATAGTCAAGCGTTGATTTGTACCCATGATAAAAATGGCATCATTCTTTCGGTTAATCCATCAATCTGTGAGGCCTTAGGTTATAGTAGGGATGAAATGGTTGGAAATTCTTTATTGCAATTTGTGCCAATACAATTCGAAGAATTTCAACAAACAGACTACTATGATTTGCTTTGGGCAGAAGGGAAAAGGAGTGGTGTGATACCTGCAATTCATAAAAATGGCAAAAAAATATTTTTATTATTTCAAAACTATTTAGTGGAAGAAACGGGCGAAGAGCCTTATGTGATTGGTTTTGCACAAGATATTACAGATAGAATTTATGCAGAAAAGGAATTACAAGTTTCAAAACTAAAAACGGAAGAAGTTTCAAGAGCCAAAGAGATTTTTTTGGCAAATATGAGTCATGAAATAAGAACTCCTATGAATGGTATTTTAGGAGTGGCAAATTTATTGTCAAAAACTATTATGAATAGCCAACAGAATAGTTATTTGAAACTAATAAAAGAATCTGCTAATAACTTATTACTAATTGTAAATGATGTTTTAGACATTGAAAAAATTGGGTCAGGAAAAATTGATTTCGAACAAACCGCTTTTTTATTGTCAGAAAAATTACAAAACTCTATACAGGCATTTCAATATAAGGCAGAAGAGAAAGGCTTGCAACTCAATTTTGATTCTCGTTTAAATAAGCACTTAGTTTTAATTGGAGATTCGTATAGGCTTCACCAGATTTTAAATAATTTGTTGAATAATGCGCTTAAGTTCACTTCAAAAGGAAGGGTACTGTTACAAGTATATCAAATTAGTTCTGACGCTGATATACTAATGATAGGTTTTACAATTGAAGATACTGGAATAGGGATAGAGGAAAATAAATTAGAAACAGTTTTTGATCCCTTTGTTCAAGCATCTTCAGATACTACACGAAAGTTTGGCGGAACAGGCTTAGGATTATCTATTTGTAAAAATTTAGTGGAAATGCAAGGTGGTAGCATTTCTGTTGAAAGTGTAATAAATCAAGGTACTAAATTCCATTTTCAAATACCATATAAACTTGGAAGTATAGATATGGTGGCACTAGAAGACAAACTTCCGGAAGATTATAGGCAACTTGGTAATAAGAAGATATTAATTGTTGAAGATGTAGAATTGAATTATTTTATTGCTTCTCAAATATTAGAGTCTTGGGGCATGGAAGTGGCCATTGCAATAAATGGTGTTGAGGCGGTTGAAATGGTTAAAAATAGTTATTTTGATTTAGTGCTAATGGATATTCATATGCCTGAGATGGATGGAATTGAGGCTACAAGTATTATTAGAAATTTAGAAGGAGAAAAATTCAATAAAATACCTATAATAGCACTCACTGCAAATGCATTAAAAGGAGACAATCATCGATTCTTTGAAGTAGGGATGAACGATTATATTACAAAGCCTTTTACAGAAGAAAAATTATATACAGTTATTAGTAAATTTTTACAGCCAACGCATAAGCCGATTTTTCAAAAAAAGGTTGATATGCAATTTGATAATAGTATAGAAATTATGGCATATACTAATACTTTAGATGAAGTGTTATTATACGATCTTACAATGGTTGAAGAGATTGGTAAAGACAATCCTAGTTTTTTACCGAAAATGGTATTCTTGTTTCTAGAACAAGTTTCTGAAGATCTAATGAATATGAATAATGCAACAGAAGCACAAGATTGGATTACTGTATCTAGATTAGCGCATAGAATGAAGCCATCAATAGAAGGGATGGGTATTTTTTCTTTAAGAGAAACAATAAAGTCTTTAGAAAATGACCCTAAAAATATTGATTCAATAGTGGAGTCAAATATAATTGCCTTGGTTGCAGAAACTACTATTGTTTTAGAAAAAGTTTTTGCGCAATTAAGTATTGCTTTTCCTGAAAAGCCTACTGATAATTAGTAGCCTAATTCCTACCTTAAAAAAACATTTCTAAGTTTTGAAGGTTTGTTAGTGTACTTGTATTTATTAAGGTTTCGGCGCAAGCTGCAGCATGTGGTAATTCATATTTAAAGTAAAAATGCATTGTATGTATTTTTCCTTCATAGAAACTTTTTGAATTAGTTTTAAAATCTTCCGCTTCTATTTTTTCTTTCGCAACATTTGCCATTTTCAACCACTGCCAAGCAATAACTAAATAACTAGCCATTTCCATAAAAACTGTTGCATCAGATAAATATCTTTCAATTTCTCCTTTTATGGCATATTGGTTTAAGTGTAATAACACTTTTTTCATGTCATTTAATTCTTTAGAAAGCCTATCTGCACTTGCTTTTAATTCAACATTTAATTTTGCTTTGTCGATAGTTTCATTAATTGCAGCTAATAATAATTGTAAAGCTTTGCCATTATTGATGGTTACTTTTCTTCCTAATAAGTCTAAAGATTGAATGCCAGTAGTTCCTTCATATAAAGACATGATTTTTAAATCTCTGTATAGTTGCTGTACTGGAAAATCTGTTGTAAACCCATATCCACCAAGTGTTTGAATGGCTAAACTGGCAGCCCTTGATCCTTGTTCGGATGGATAAGTTTTTACAATTGGAGTTAAAATCTCTAATAATAATAAATGGGTGTCTTTTTCTTCACCTTCAGATGCGTGAACAAGGTCATATAATTTGTTACACTCCATTGCCAATGATAAGGAGCCTTCTGCAATGGCTTTTTGTGTTTGTAACATGCGTTGTACATCGGCATGATTTATAATTAATGTAGGCGGTTTGCTTGGATCTTTTTCTCCAGCTGTTCTGCCTTGAGGTCTTTCCATGCAATATTGTAATGATGCTTGATAGGCAGCCATGGCTACTGATGCGGCACATTGACCTACACTAATTCTTGCTCCATTCATCATTTGGAACATATAGGTAAGCCCTTTGTTGGGCTCTCCAACTAAAAAGCCCCTGCAGTCATCATTGTCACCAAAAGATAAATGGGTTGTAGCATATACTCTTTGCCCCATTTTTTGAAAATCTCCTGCACAATACACATCATTGTAACGCATACTACCATCTACTTCTGGGGTATATTTAGGAATGATAAAAAGTGAAATTCCTTTAACGCCAACAGGTGCACCTTCAATTCTAGCAAGTGTTAAGTGAACAAAATTATCAACGCCATCATGTTGTCCTCCAGAGATAAATATTTTTTGTCCTTTTATTTTATAATAGCCCTGGTTTGTTTCTGCTGCAGAAGTTACAATATCAGACAAAGAACTACCCGCTTGTGGTTCAGTCAACGCCATAGTACCTTGCCAACGTCCTTCATAAATAGGAGGAACATAAGTTGCTATTTGTTCGGCATTGCCAAAACTAGTAATTAAGTCTGCAGAACCAGTAGATAAGCCTAAGTATCCTTGTGTGCTATTATTGGCTGATTGAAAAATATGATGTGCGCTATTAAAAATCATTTCAGGTAACTGCATGCCACCGTGTTCAAATTTAGCAGCACCACCTATCCAATTTTGTTCAGCAGCTAGTTGGATAATTCTTTTTATTTGTGGATGAGTTCTTACACCCCCTTTGCCATCGTAGGTTGCAGGTGTTTGATCCATTTCCTTAAAATAAGGAAACATTTCTTGGTCAGCTAAAAGTTTGGCTGATTCTATAATCATCCAAGCCTGTTCATTGTCTAAATGTTTATAGCGGTCGTAATTAAAAAGAATTTCTATTGGATGTACTTCAAAAACTAGGTATTTAAGAAATTCCATGCTAGTGTAACGTGCCATAAAGTTTGTTTAAGTCTTTCTAAGATACGTTAAAATATTAGACTAATAATTTCAGCAACAAATGCAGGTTTTTCTTGGTCTTTAATTTCAATGGTACAATTAAAGAACAATTTAATACCACCATTCGCTTGTTCTTCAACATTTGCAATAGTGGCGTGCATCCTTATATCAGATCCAGACATAACTGGATTAATGAATCTCGCTTTATTAATACCATAATTTACAAATGAAATTAGGTTTTCAATATTAATTAGTTGATATAAAAATTGTGAAGCCAAAGACATGGTTAAATAGCCATGAGCAATTGTTTTTCCATTAGGTAAATTAGTTTTTGCTTTTTCTACATCTATATGAATCCATTGGTTATCAAATGTTGCTTTGGCAAAATCATTAATCATTTCTTGGGTAACTGTTAGCCATTCTGTTGTACCTAAAACAAAGCCGATTTTTTCTTTCAAGACTTGCTTGCTTTGAAATACAATGGGTAACTGTGTTTGACTAGAGGTACTATTATTAATTGTTTCCATTTGAATGTTTTATAAATCAGTTCTGTTTTCAGTTTTTATGCCTAATAATCGATAAAAGCGTTTTAGAATTCCTTTTAAAAGGCCCCCATCTTGTTGTATTCTTCTATCAGTAGTCCATACTATGGCTTGTTTGTCTTTTACACAATAAAGTTTTCCAAATCCATTTTCGCGCAATTTCACGGCCAACCAACCATCTTCATTTGTGCCAGCGGGGTGCTCAAAACCGTTTACAGTATTTCCTTGTTGTTTTCTAAATCCAGAATTAAATCCATATACATTCATCGCTTCTTCTTTAAAAATTGAATTAAACCAACGCATTAAATCAGCTAAATATTCATAAAAGAAATATACAAATCTAGGCGTGTTTTGAGTTGGGATAAAGGCAAAATTTCCGTAAACAATTGCAATATTATTGTTTTCATGAAGTGGTTTTATCATTGACTCAATCCAATTTACTGGGTAAATCGTATCTGCATCTGCATTTAAAATATAGGTGCCTTTAGCGGCATTTAAACCTGCATTTCTTGCAGCGGTAATGCCTTGTACTTTTTCAAGGATACATCTTACACCTGCTGCATTTGTTAAGCTTGCAGTATTGTCTTTCGAGTTATTGTTAACTACTATAATTTCAACACCATAATTCGTTTCATTGTTACATAAAGAACTTAATGTTTGTAAAATATTGGCTTCTTCGTTATATGCAGGGATTACAATACTTACTTGGGGTGATTTTTTTTGTAAAACTTGGTAGGCATTATGGATATTCCAACAGGTTTTTTCAATTGGTTCATTTAATTGAGCATGAACTTTAATATATTCTGGGATACTGATAGGGCGCATAAAACTTTGGCGAATTGGTTTGACTTATTAAAATTAAAGCAGTTATTGCGTATGAAATGAATAAATTGGTACTAATTATTGATTATTTTAATCTGTTTCAAATTCTATGGCAGATTTTTATTAATTTCACAAATGTTTAAATAGATACTATTATAAAATAATAGTTGTTGACAGAAACAGCGCAAAGATAATAAACCCCTAATATGCCAACTGCTGAACACAGATCAATTAAAATAGTAATTGTTGAGGATGATAAATTCATGCAGTCAATCCTACAAAAATATTTTGCCAATTCATTTTCAGTTGAAGTGTTTTCTGATGGTTTCCATGTACTATCATACTTACAAGAAGGTAATATTCCAGATTTAATTGTTACAGATTTAAATACACCTAATTTGGGTGGCTTAGCATTGATTAAACAAATCAAAGCAAGTGATTTTTTTAGTTCTATTCCAATTGTGGTACTTTCTGGCGAGGAAAGTTCTGAAATGATAGTGACTTGTTTAGATGCTGGGGCAGATGATTTTGTAGTTAAGCCATTTAATCCTAAAGAATTAGAGGCAAGAATTAAAGTAGTTTTAAGAAGAACGGGAAATTTTTTGTGAGAATAATATTATGAGCCATTTTGTTGAATCAGCCCCTTTAAACAACCCAATTATTGCATTAATCAATTGTAATGATTCAATTGTTAATGCATTAAATACTGGCACTTTTGGTAATAGGAATTTAATACGCTTTAATAATGCTGTTGACTTATTAGAATCATGGGAAAGTAGAACTTTAAATATTGTAGCAATCATTAGTTATACCGAAGTAATTGCACCCAATGGGGTTTCCATTTTAGAAGCATTAATAAAGAAAAAAAATATTCAAATTCCATTCTTTATAATTTGTCATAAACTAAATGATAAAATTGTTCGTATTGCATTGCAAGCAGGCGTTTCAGAGGTTTTTCAGATGCCAATTAATATTACTAAATTAGAAACTAGAATAAATTTTATTATTGATCATTGGGATTTGCTCAGAAACAAATCAGTTGAAGTAAGAATTGACATGCCACCCTATAAAACAGCATTTGGGAAAAGGCTATTTGATATTGTATTTTCAGCAATCGCACTTGTTTTATTAGCCCCTGTTTTTATCATTGTAACTATTTGTATACAATTAGAACAAAGAGGTCCTGTATTCTATTATGCTTTGCGTGTTGGAAGGGGATATCATATATTTAAATTTTACAAGTTTCGATCAATGTATTCCGATGCTGATAAGCGTTTAGGCGAATTCATGCATTTGAACCAATATTCAAAATCCACCATTAGTTCAGCTAGCCAACAAGATTGGACTGTTGATGAACTTTGTCAAGATTGCAGATCTGCTGGAATTGGCTGTCAGTTTCCTATTTATTCAGATACACTACATATTTGCGAAAAGGAATATTTAAGTTTAAGCAAACTAGAAGGAGAAGCTACTTTTATAAAAATACACAATGATCCAAGAATGACTAAGGTGGGTAAGTTCATTCGCAAAACAAGTATTGATGAATTACCCCAATTATGGAATGTATTAATGGGAGATATGAGCATTGTAGGAAATAGACCTTTACCATTATATGAAGCCGAAAAATTAACCACCGATAAATATGCCCTTCGATTTATAGCACCTGCTGGTATTACTGGTTTATGGCAGGTAGAAAAGAGAGGTAAAAGTAAAATGTCGGAAAAAGAGCGTTTAATGCTGGATAATATTTATGCTAAAAAGAATAGTTTCTTTAGCGATATCATGCTAATTATTAGAACAATACCAGCAATTTTTCAAAAAGCGGATGTTTAGAACCGTATTTCCATCTATTGCTTTTGCTTAATTTCAAGCAACTGCCTACACTATTTTTAGATCACATCAAAAGATTATTTTATATAGGGGGATTTGATGTTAATAAAACACTTGCCAGCTTCTCAATTAACATTAGTTAAAGTACTAATTTTAATTACTTAATCCCTAATTACCCCTATTATGTTGTTATTGAATAAAAGGTTTAATGCTTCAATTATTCGATTCCATATGAATTTACATTATAAACTATTGCTTTTATTTTTGTTCTTTTTTTCTGCTTTTAATTTACGCGCACAAGAGTCAATGATGCAGGATGTGTCAAATACTTATTTAGCAAAATTGATAGACACAGCAACAAAGTATTACCCTCAAGTAAAAGTACTACAACGAAAGCTGAATATTTCCGAAATTAATCTGAGAAAAAACAAACTTTCTTGGTACGATGTTCTATCTGTATCTGCTTATTATAGTCCTACAAATTCGTCTAATATTTATCTGCCAAACTTAACAGGTTTTCAAGTAGGATTAAATATAAATATTGCTGCTTTAATTCAAAAGCCGTTTTTAATTAAAGCAGCCAAAGAAGACGTTGAAATTTCTAAATTAGGTCAAGAAGAGTATGCAATTTTATTAGCCGCAGATGTAAAAACGCGTTATATAAAATATGTTCAATCTGCCACAATTTTACGCATTCAATCTGGTATTGCTATAGAGGCAGAATCGGTATTAAAAGATATTCGATACAAATTCGAAAAAGGCGAAACTATTTTTGAAAATTATTCAAAAGCATTGGTATTCATGTCTGATAATAAAAAATCAGTTATTGATGCTGAAAGTAATTTTTTAGTTGCAAAAACTAATTTAGAAACAATCATTGGCAAAAAATTATCTGAGATTCAATAATGGAAGTATCAAAATATATCAATGTATTAAAAAAGAATAAATGGGTATTAATTGGGGTGCCTTTTATTGTATTATTAGTTACACTTGTTTTCGTTTGTAGTTTGCCAGAATCATATCCTGCGCATGTTAGAATGTCTACTGGTTTAGTTGATAGGTCTCAGCAAGTACTAGCAAATGATGGTTTTCAAGAAGGGAAGGTGAATAGTGAATTTAGCAACTTGATAGAAATGATGCGCTTAGAAAAAGTGTATGATCAAGTATCTTATAAATTAATTCTTCATGATTTAATTGATTCAGTGCCTTTTCGTAAGCCAAGTGGGTTAATGCTTGATCTAAATAAAAGTGCAAAAGCTCATGCAATTGAAGTGTATCAAACGCATTACACGAATAGAACGCCACTTTCCTCGTACGATTCAGATGAAGATGGTTTAAGGCGTTTGATTATTAGTATGGGCTATGATAAAATTACCTTAGATAAAAAAGTGAAAGTTGTAAGGCCAAACAATAGTGATTTTATTGATATAAATTTTGAATCCCCTAATGCGTATCTATCGGCTTTTGTTGTAAATACACTCAGTCAAGAATTCATAGGATATTACACAGAATTTATTAGGAATAACCAGATTAGAACAGTTAATTTTTTAGATACTGTTTTAATTCAGAAAGAATCCGAAATGAATCGATTGAAATCTTTGTTAAAAGGTTATAAGATTGAAAATCGTGTATTAAATCTGGCCGAGCAAGCAAAAAGTTTGTATAATCAGTTGGCAGATTTCGAAACTAAAAAACAAATGGCTGAAAAAGATGTGGTTGCCTTAAATGGAGCCATTCAGGGAATAAATGACAAATTCAATCCTTCAGAGCAAAAATATATTGAAAATTCAATGGTACCTATCAATTTACAAATTGCAGCTACCAAAGATTATATCTTGCAACTCTCAGACGAGTATATAAAAAGTAATTATAGTAATCAAGTAAAGATAAAATTAGACTCTGCTAGAAAGGCCGTGGCCACGCAAATTCAACAGTCTGTTGACAAATATTTAGTGAATCCTTTAACAGCTAAAGAGAGTTTGGTGATGCAGAAGATTCAGTTAGAAATGAATAGGGATATTGCTAAGTATAGTATAGTTAGTTTATCTGATGAGTTAGTATCACTGAATAATAAGTTTGATTTATTAGTGCCACATGAAGCCGTAATTCAAAACTATGAAGGCGCCATTGATGTTGCAACTAAAGAATACTTAGAAGCACAAAGTCGATTTAATCGATCGAGTATGGAATCTAATTTGTCTATTTCGCTACGTCAAATTGAAAAAGGTGTGCCAGGTTTGGCTGTGCCATCAAATAAATTGCTTATTGTAATTCTTTCTTTTTTAGCGAGTATTGTTTTGTGTTTAGTTGGGTTATTTATTGTGTTTTATATAGATGACGCAATTGTATCAGCCAAAGATTTATCTGAGCATACTGAAGTGCCCGTATTAGGTTATATTCCATTGTTAACAAGTTCAGTTATAAAATTGAATCAATTATGGGAAAAACCTTTTGATGAAAATTTGCAATTACAAACCTATAAAGAGATGTTGCGTTCGGCACGATATGAGATAGAATCTGAAATGGGTAAAGCAAAGGTTTTACTTGTAAATAGTTTGTGTAATACTGAAGGCAAATCATTTTTTACACTGAGTTTAGCATTCGCTTTTTTAATGGTTCGCAAAAGAGTATTGTTAATTGACGGAAATTTTGCTAACCCAACTATTACAGAATCTACAGGAACGGAATTGAATTTAGAATCTTATTTAAGTGGAGAAACCAGTTTGCCAAGTTATAGACCAATCACTCAAATAATGGTTTTTGGTAATAACGGTGGGGATACTAGTTTGTTTGAAATTAGCGATCCCGAAAATATTCAATCGAAAATAAATGCATTAAAAAATGATTTTGATATTATCATTATAGATGCGCCTGGTTTATCTCAAAAAAATAAGTCAAAAGAATGGATGGCTTATGCAGAGAAAGTGGTAACTATTTTTGAATCAGGTAAAAAAATATCTTATAAAAAGAATCAAAATGTATTGTATTTAAAAGGCCTTGAGACTAAATTTATTGGTTGGATTCTAAATAAAGATGAAAACGAAAAATTGGTTAAGCCTAAAAAACAAGCAAAAAAATCTGCGCTTTCTACAAATATTGAATTACAATGGGCCTAAACCTATTTCAGAATTCATGGGTATTTATTCAATTGTTAGTTGGGTACAATTTAGTGTTCCCTATATTGCTATTGTTACTGTATGGAGTGTTTAAAAAGAAGCTAATTGGAGTTGTTGATTCTAAAGGTGATTATGCTATTATTATAACTGCCTTTGAACAAACACATACTTTGAAAGCGGTTGTTGATTCAATTTTGCAATTAAAGTATACAAATTATTTAATTTATATTGTTGCAGACAACTGCGATATTAGTGAATTGAATTTTAATAATGAAAAGGTTATTTTACTCCGACCTGAAAATGTTTTAGCAAGTAATACAAGGTCTCATTTTTTTGCGATTGAACATTTTAAAAGACCACATAATCGATTAACAATTATTGATAGTGATAATATTGTGACAGTTGATTATTTAGATCAATTAAATGTTTTTTTTAATGCGGGTTTTTCTGCAGTACAAGGTGTTCGAAATCCCAAAAATCTAAATAATACACTTGCCTGTTTAGATGCTGCTAGAGATATTTATTACCATTTTTATGATGGACTTTTATTGTTTGGGGTAGGGTCTTCAGCAACATTGGCAGGTTCTGGAATGGCATTTACAACGGAGCTTTATACTACATGTTTATTGCAATTGTCAATTGAAGGGGCTGGTTTTGATAAAGTTTTACAGAATGAAATTGTAAAAAGAGGCTACAGAATTGCTTATGCTCCTAATGCTGAAGTGCTCGATGAAAAAACGGCAAATTCAGAACAACTGGTAAAACAAAGAGCCAGATGGATTAATACCTGGTTCCGCTATTTTAAGTTTGGTTTTGGAATGGTGTTTAATGGATTGATACAATTTAATTGGAATAAATTTTTGTTCGGCTGTGTACTGCTCAGACCACCACTTTTTATATTTTTAGCAATGTCTATTTGTTGTTTGACAATTGATCTATTTGTTTTCCCAGCCCTAATTTCATATTGGCTAATTGCTTTTGCTTTGTTTTTAGTTGGTTTTATTATTGCTTTATTGTTGTCGAAAACGGATAAACGTATTTATCGTTCCTTATGGGGGATTCCTTATTTTATCTTTCATCAATTACTATCACTATTAAAAGCAAATAAGGCAAATGCACTTTCAATAGCTACAAAACATTCGGTTCCAACATCAAATATTGGCCATGCGGATTAATCCAAATACACAATATCATCAAAAAAGAGAAAAAGAGGCTAATCAATTACAGCAAAAGTATTTGATGAAAATTGTTATTCTAATTGTTCTTGGTATTGAAATTTATTTTTTTATAAAAATGCTTATCTAATAAGTGGACAATTTTACAATACATATCAAACCTAAAAAGGCTTCAGGCAATAAAAATCTACTATTAAGTAGTTTTGTTAATTGGCTGCCTAAAAAATTAATTGGCCAACTTTTTTTAGCACTATTATTATTATTCTTAGGAATTGGTTTCACATTGGGAATAGTTAAATATGGTTGGGAAATGGGTGTATTAATGCTTTTAACTATAATAGCCATACCCGTTATTTATTTTTTAATAGTGAGTCCTCAATTTGGTATTTTAACATACCTCAGTTTAGCCTATACCATCATGTGGTTTGCTAGGTTTACCAATGATTTTCCTGTAGGCACAATTATGGATGGCATGTTGGTTTTTTTTATACTTGGATTTTTTATCAAACAAAAAACAAACAAATCTTGGATTGTTTTTAAAAATCCAATAACCTTGGTTGTTTCAATATGGATTTTATATAATATAGGAGAAGGAATGAATCCTGTTGCTGATTCTGTAATGGCTTGGTTGTATACAGTTAGAACAGTGGCTATTATTGCATTAATGTATTTTATTTTTTTATATCATATCCGCACAAAAAACTTTTTAAAAACTATTTTTAAATGGTGGATTTTCGCTTCATTATTAAATGCGATTTATGCATTAAAACAAGAGTATATTGGTTTCTTTTATTTTGAGCAACATTATTTAGAACTAAATCCTAAAATGGCTGCACTTTTATTCCAAGGAGGACATTGGCGAAAATTTTCTATCAATCCCGATCCTGTAACATTTGCATTTAATATGGTAATGGCTAGCATTTTGTGTATTGCATTAATGACTGGTCCATTAAAAGCGTATAGAAAATTGATACTTGGAATTTTGGCATTTTTGTTTTTTTACGTAATGCTTTTTTCAGGAACAAGGTCTGCATATCCTTTAATACCTGCTGCACTTTTTTTATTGACTATATTAAAGTTTAATAAACAAGTATTTGCTTATGCAGGTATTGGATTACTACTGATAGGCTTTTTAATAGTTGTACCATCAAGTAATGGCACAATCTTAAGATTTCAGTCTGCGTTCAGGCCCAATAATGATCCATCTTATTTAGTACGTTTAGCGAATCAAGCAAGAATTAAACCTTATATATATACTCATCCTTTTGGGGGTGGATTAGGTGCTACAGGGACCTGGGGCAAAAAATTTTCTCCAAATTCTTATTTGGCTAATTTTCCTCCAGATAGCGGCTATGTTCGTGTAGCTGTTGAACTAGGATGGGTAGGGCTGGTTGTTTTTTGTATAATGATATTTGTAATTTTACAATATGGCATTAGAACTTATTTTAAAATTCGAGATCCTGAATTAAAGTCATACGCATTAGCAATGTTGCTAATTGTATTTGCTTGGAATATTGCTAATTATCCTCAAGAAGCATTGGTGCAATACCCTTCAAATGTGTTATTCTTTTTATCTATTGCCATTATACCTGCCATCTATAAAATTGATCAACAGCAAAATTTATCAATAGATGCAAAACGCTGATCGAC
Organism: uncultured Bacteroidota bacterium; assembly: GCA_903831935.1. Classification (GTDB taxonomy): domain Bacteria; phylum Bacteroidota; class Bacteroidia; order Chitinophagales; family Chitinophagaceae; genus Sediminibacterium. The sequence continues at coordinate 14,617 of CAIKZP010000160.1, forward strand.
TATTTGGCCATGATATTGTTATAGTTGGTCAACAACCTTGGGATACTACAATTGGAAGTAATTGTAAAAATATTGCATTAGAATGGAGTAAATACAATCGAGTATTGTATGTAAATACAGCTCTTGATCGTATTAGTGCATATACTCAAAAAAATGATTTAAAAATTAAGCGAAGACTTGCAGTTATTCGGGGCGAACAAAAAGGACTTGTTACTATCCAAGATAATTTATGGAATCTTTATCCTAATGAATTAATTGAATCTATTAATTGGATACCAAATCAATTTGTTTTTGAGTATTTAAATAAAATTAATAATAAAAAATTTGCAAGATCTATTCAACAAGCAATAGATGAATTAGGTTTTACTAATATTATATTGTTTAATGACAATGATATGTTTCGCTCTTATCATTTAAAAGACTTGTTACAACCCTTAGTTAGTATTTATTATTCGCGCGATTTTATGTTGGCAGTTGATTACTGGAAAAAACATGGCTTAAAAATGGAGCCAGAATTAATAGCCAAATCTAATATTTGTGTTGCAAATTCTACCTATCTAGCAAAGTATTGTAAAAAATATAATTCTAATTCTTTTGATATAGGACAAGGTTGTGAATTGGAATCTTTTTCAAATGCTAATACGCTTCAAAAGCCAGCAGATATGCTTTGTATTCCTTCACCTATAATAGGGTATGTGGGTGCATTACAAAGTATTCGTTTAGATTTACAAGTACTAACGCATATAGCATTATCTAAACCTGATTGGAGTATTGTGCTTGTAGGACCCGAAGACACTGTTTTCGCTAATAGTACTTTACATCAATTAAAGAATGTTTATTTTATTGGCGCTAAAGATCCTGCTGATTTACCTGCATACATTAACTCCTTTGATGTTTGTATTAATCCGCAATTGGTTAACCAAGTTACCATAGGAAATTATCCAAGAAAGATTGATGAGTATTTGGCAGTAGGGAAACCTGTTGTTGCAACTAAAACAGATGCGATGGCTATATTTAGTAATTATTGCTTTTTGACAGAATCGAAAGAAGATTATGTTGAAAAAATTCAAGAAGCAATTGATACTGACTCTAAACTGTTAAGTGAGGAAAGAAAATCTTTTGCGGCAACACATACTTGGGAAAATAGTGTAAAGGCTATTGATCAATCCATTCTTAATTATATTAGTAACTAAATTTTTAGATACCTCAAATTACATTATTTGAATTTTGTTTCAATCATAACAGTCAATTTTAATCATAGTCATGTTACAGAAGCGTTTCTGGAAGCATTCTATCGTACCAATAATTATTTGCAATTTGAAATAATTGTTGTTGATAATGGTAGTTTAATAAATCCTATACCTGAATGGGATGTCAAGTATCCATCTGTTCAATTTATACGCTCTGAAATAAATCTTGGTTTTGCTGCTGGTAATAATTTAGGAATTGCAAAAGGCAAAGGAGACTATTTCTTTTTAGTTAACAATGATACTGAGTTCACACCAGGATTAATACAATCATTGGTTGATACATTAGAAGCGAATCCAAAATCAGCAATGGTATCACCAAAGATTCGCTATTTTCAAGACAAATCAATTCTACAATATGCAGGATATTCTGAAATGAATTATTATACAGCTAGAAATATTTGTATAGGACAATTTGAAAAGGATCTTGGACAATATGATACAGGTAGTCAAATAACAGGATTTGGTCATGGTGCAGCAATGATGGTAACGAAAATGGCAATTGAGTCTGTTGGGCTAATGCGAGAAAATTATTTTTTATATTTTGAGGAATTAGACTGGGCCGCAAGAATGAAAAAACAAGGATTTGATATAAGAATCAATTTACATGCGCTTATTTACCACAAAGAATCCATTTCTGTAGGAGCGAATAGTGCATTGAAAGCCTATTTTATGAATCGAAATCGTATTTTATTTATCAGACAAAATGCAACCATTGTACAATTAGTATTTTTTTATTTTCATTTTGTTTTTCTTGTAATGCCTAGAAATATTTTTACTTATTTAAAGAATGGGAATGCCAACTTTATTTTTGTTTTATTTCGGGCATTCATATGGAATCTTACTCATGAAAAAAATAGCCAAGATTTAGGTTTTAAATTATAAGATATGCAATCAATATTTTGGATAGGTCTTTTTATTATATTTTATACTTATCTAGGGTATGCAATTTTGCTATTTGTAATAGTTAAAATTTTAAGATTATTTCGTTCAAAAAATAATCCAACAGTAACATACGAATTGCCAACAGTTACACTAATTGTAGCCGCGTATAATGAGGCTTATTGTATTGAGGAAAAAATTTCCAATACATTAGCATTAACCTATCCCAAAAATAAATTAACCATTGTTTTTGTAACAGATGGGTCTTCCGATGAAACGCCTGAAATTGTTGCTAAATATCCAACTATTCAATTGTTACACCAGCCAGAAAGAAATGGAAAAATTGTAGCAGTGCATCGTGCCATGCAAACTGTAGGTAGTGAGATAACTGTTTTTACTGATGCCAATACTTTATTAAATGAATCTGCATTAGAAAAAATTTGTCAACACTATCAAGATCCTAAAGTAGGAGCTGTTGCTGGAGAAAAAAGAGTTGAAATAGATAATAGTGGTGATGCTACTGCAGGAGAGGGTTTTTATTGGAAATACGAATCAAAACTTAAAGCCTGGGACTCAGAACTTAATACGGTTGTTGGTGCAGCTGGGGAACTTTTTAGCATTAAAACTGCTTTATATATACCGGTTCCTTCAGATACAATTTTAGATGATTTTATGATTTCTATGTTAATTGCTAAAAATGGATATCGCATTATTTATGAGCCAGAAGCATTCGCATTAGAAACTGCATCTGCTAATACCAAAGAAGAACTAAAACGAAAAATTCGCATTGCCGCCGGTGGTATACAATCATTCCTTAGGCTCACTAGTCTTTTAAACCCTTTTAAATACCCTGTATTAAGCTTTCAGTACCTAAGTCATAGGATTTTACGTTGGACAATTGCACCGGTTTTAATGGTATTTGTATTCGTTTTAAATTGGTTTCTAATTTTTAGCAATCATAATTCAGGTATGTTTGTTTTGTTACTAGTTGCTCAAAACTTATTTTATGCTTTAGCACTACTAGGATGGATTTTACAATCTAAATCTATCAAACTAAAACTATTTTTCATACCATACTATTTTTGCATGATGAATTATGCCATACTTGCTGGTATTCATCGATACTTCTTTGCTAGTCAATCTGTATTATGGGAGAAGGCGAAGCGTAAATGAGTTCAATTTCCCTATTCTAATGGCAATTTGATATATTCGCAGTATAAAATCTATTCATTTATTTATATGTAGATTTCATTAATTAAGCCTAACAAATGAATGTAAAGATTGGTATAATAGGTTTGGGTTATGTTGGGCTTCCTTTGGCGCAACTATTTGCAGAAAAATTTGCAGTAGTTGGTTTTGATATTGATTCAGCAAAAATAGATTTATTGAATCAAGGTATTGATACCAATAACCAGCAATCCTTTGCTAGTGCAGCTTTGAGTAATTTGCAATTTTCAAATAATTCAATCGCATTAAAAAACTGTACTCATTTAATTGTAACAATCCCTACAGATATTGATGCGCAAAATTTACCTGATTTAATGCCTTTGCAGACTGCTTCGCAATTGATTGGCGAGGTTTTGCAGCAGGGTATGACAGTGGTTTTTGAAAGTACTGTTTATCCAGGATTAACGGAAGAGATTTGCATACCTATAATAGAAAAATTTAGTGGACTTGTTTGGAAGAAAGATTTTTTTGTAGGCTATTCACCTGAACGCATCAATCCTGGTGAATCAAACAGACCATTATCATCCATTTTAAAAATAGTATCGGCAGATACGCCAGAAACATTGGCTAATTTGGTTGAATTATATAGTTCTGTTATAACTGCTGGTATTTATCAAGCCCCATCTATTCGTATAGCCGAAGCCGCAAAAGTTATAGAGAATGCACAAAGAGATTTGAATATTGCATTTATGAATGAGTTGGCGCTAATTTTTGATTTGATGCAATTAGACACCCGAGAAGTGTTAAAAGCCGCAGCAACTAAATGGAATTTTTTACCCTTTGAGCCAGGATTAGTTGGTGGACATTGTATAGGAGTAGACCCATATTATTTAACTTATAAAGCGGAGCAACTAGGTTATACACCCAAGGTCATTCACTCAGGAAGGGATTTGAATAATCAAATAGGCCCTTTTATTGCAGAGAAGGTTGTTAAAACCTTTATTGTCCAAGAAAAAAACATTGCTAAATCTAGGGTGCTTGTGTTGGGATGTACTTTCAAAGAGAACGTAAATGATAGTAGGAATTCTAAAGTGTTTGATATTGTTGATAAGCTATCATCTTATTTAATACAAGTTGATATTCTAGACCCAATGGTTGCCAATAATACAGTGCTTCCTTGTGCTGCTAGATTAATGCAAGAATTAGAGCCTGATGTTTTATATGATGCTATTATACTTGCTGTTAAGCATGATTCTTTCAAATTATTACCACTAACTACATTAAAAGCAATTTCTGCATCTGGAAATTTGAATTTATTTGATGCAAAAGCATTTTATGACAAACCAGAAGCAATAAAAATTGCCAAACATTATTGGCGCTTGTAGTGCATTTTAGCATAATTACTATGTTTTTGTAGTATAACTACTATACTTTTCCCCGTTTTTTAGTTAGCACTCATATATTTTATTTTTTGCAAATGATATACTAGTAAAGGCTTCTGTAAAACAGTGTTTAAACGTTTAATAATATTTTAGTAAAATTTTACTAAAATTAAATAGTACTAATAGTCATTCTTGTGGTAGAAATATGGTAATTCTACTACAAAATAGGTTTGAACATCTGCATTAGATTTGTTTAAAATCGTTTATATGGAATTCTTTTCAATACCCGTGCAAACAGAATGTAAGGGAAAGAAAATAACAGGCACATTAAGGGGTACTTTAGTATATTGGGAGTTTGAGTCATATTCTAAATCATTTGTTGAGTGCTTCCCTAACCATCTTTTTACAAGTAGAACAACGCTTACAGACAAGTCTGAGGCAACAGAATCTTTAGTTGAAGCCTTACTTACTGCTTTTGACCAATGTATAGTACCAATTTTAGCCTAATTACCTTTAATTTTAATTTTTTAGTAAGCTTTCAAACGTATTTGTTTTTTTCTTGTTAGATTGCGTACGATTAAGCGATTAAAAAATTTATTTTCGGATATGACTATTGAGAATTTTAAGTTACTAACATTAGAAGAAAAGCTTTCACAGCTTAAGTATAACGGCGAATTATTAGGTTCTTATGAACGCAACGGTGAGCCAAACGCACCTAAAATACCAGGTGATATTTTTGCTTTGTATGATTTTTGGGTTTATTTAAGTGAAGACGAGCAAACAGTGATCCCTTCTAGAAGAAATCCTATTGTAGCAGAACAATAAGCAACTAACTTTTTATAAAGACCCCTTCATTGGGGTTTTTTTATGCAATACAAAGAACTTGTTTACTTAAAAACAGTTTCTTAATTCAGTCTATCCACATTTTGGTTAATTTAAGGGAATTCAGTATTTTCTTTAACAGTATGGTGTTTTGGAAATCTTTAATTTAGCAACGAATGAAAAACAAATTACGCCTAATAATAGCTGTTGTCATCTGCTTATTAGTAAAGCAAGTCAGTTTTGCGCAACAAATGGATTCTGTTTTAGCTATCTATGAAGAACAATTTCCTAGAGAGAAAATTCATATTCATTTCGACAGAACCTTGTACAATAAAGATGAAACCATCTGGTATAAATTGTATTTACTTGCTGGAAATAATGAATTAAGCAAGCAAAGTAAAAACGTTTATGTAGCCTGGTACGACACTAGTGGAAATTTGTTAAAACAAACTGCTTCGCCATTATTTCAATCCTCTGCTAAAGGTGCTTTTGAAATACCTGCTAATTATAAGGGTGATTATATTCATGTGAAAGCATTCACTCGTTGGATGCTCAATGAAGACTCTGCCTACTTATATGAAAAAGATATTCCAATTAATGTTGGAATTGTTGAAACAAAAACAAAAAAAGTATTTGCCAAAACCAAACTAGAGGTTTTTCCTGAAGGAGGTTTTTTGGTACAGGGGCTTACTAATCGAGTAGCATTTAAAGCAACCAATCCATCGGGGCTGCCAGTAATGATTAAAGGCTTTGTATTGAATGATAAAAACAAAGTAGTAGATACCTTAAAAGTGTTACACGATGGTATGGGGATATTTACATTAAAGAGCAATCCAGGTGAAAATTATCAACTAAGTTTTACCGACGAAAATGCACAAAAGACAACACTGCCTTTGGTTATTTCAAAATCAAAAGGAGTTGGCTTATCTGTTTCAATGGATTATGAAAAAGCCTATGTAAGTGTAGAACGAAGCAAAGAATTACCTGCTAATTTTAAGCATTTACATTTATTAGTGCATCAAAATCAACAAGTACTTTATACCGTTTCATTTAAAGGCGAAGATAAATTATTACAAAAAGCAGCCTTGCCAATAGATGAGCTAGCAACAGGAATTGTACAGTTTTCTTTATTTACAGAAGACTGGATTCCACTAGCAGAGCGGATTGTTTTTGTCAATAATCGTTTGCATGAATTCAATGCTAAAATGAGTGTGCCAATTATAAATATGGCAAAACGAGGTAAAAATGTTATTGAAATTTTAATATCAGACACGGCATCTACCAATATGTCAATTGCTGTAACAGATGCGTCAATTGTAACGCCCGAAAATCAAACCATTTATTCTGATTTTTTATTGAGTAATGAAATTAAAGGCAAGGTCTTTCATCCTGCATATTATTTTTCTAGTGATGCTGATAGTGTTGCAGCACATTTAGATTTAGTAATGTTAACCAATGGCTGGAGAAGATATGATTGGGATAAAATAAAATCTGGTTTGTTGCCTACTTTACAATATCCAAAAGAAAACGGATTTATGAAATTAACCGGAAAGGTTTTTGGTAATCAAGCACTAAAAACAACGGCTAATTTACAACTCAATTTAATTGTTGCAGCAAAAGATAGTAGTACAAAAATGCTTTTCTTGCCAGTGGAAAAAGACGGTTCGTTTCAAGAAAATAGTGCGTTCTTTTTTGATACAGTAAGGGTGTATTATAGTTTTAATAACAATGCTAAATTAACCGATCAATTACAGGTGCATATTGAAAATGGTTTGTTATTACAACAGTTTAAAAAAATTGATTTTAATAAAAATGGCGTACTTCAAACTTGGAATGATAGTTTAGCAAGGGCGCAACTAAATTTTTATTTATCGGAACAAGAAAAATTAAGAAGGCAAATGGCTTCGGCTACTTTGCAAGAAGTAATCGTAAAATCGAAAGTTAAATCACCAACCCAATTATTAGATGAAAAATATGCCACAGGTTTATTTTCTGGTGGGGATGGCTATACTTTCGATTTAACTAATGAACCACCAATAGGGTCTTTAGATATCCTTTCATACTTGCAAGGAAGGGTAGCAGGGTTAACCATTAATGGTATGGGCACACAAGCAACCATGAGTTGGCGCGGTGCAGTTCCTGATGTGTATTTGAATGAAATGAAATTGACAGTGGATATGATTCAATCCATTGCTGTTTCTGATATTGCTTTGGTAAAAGTTTTCCGCCCACCTTTCTTTGGATCGGGTGGTGGAGGAAGTGGCGGAGCAATTGCTATATATACCAAAAAAGGAAAATCTGGAAAAGGAGGCAATGCAAATAATAAAGGGATGGAAAATGCAATACTAGGAGGCTATTCTGTATTTAAGGAATTTTATAACCCTAATTACGAAAAGCCAACAGCTAATTTTGAAGCAGATAGTAGAACAACACTTTATTGGAATCCTTATTTGTTAACCAACAAAAAAAGTCCACGCATTAAAATTGAATTCTATAATAACGATACTAGTAAAAAATTACAGATTGTTCTAGAAGGCGTTAATGCAAATGGAAAATTAGCAAGGGTTGTAAAAACGATTGAATAGAAAGTATCATTTAAGTGTTTTATTTTAATTGAAAGGGTATTCAAATAAAAAAAAATCAGTTCGCCGAATACCCTATTTATTGTAGGAAGATTCAAATATTAAGTACATTATTTATAATACCTTATTAGGATTTTGATAAATAATTATTCAAACAATTATATTATTGCTTTGTAGAATCTCTAGCAATCAATTCAGATTTTAGAATAATATTTTCATTGCCAATTAAGGATCTTTTTTTATCGAGATTTTTAAATAAAATAGCTGCTGCTTGTTTGCCCATTTCGTAAGCAGGTTGAGTAATAGTTGTTAGTGAAGGATTCAATAACGGAGCAGTGCGCAAATTAGAAAAACAAATTACCTTAGTGTCTTTTGGTATGTTTATTTTCAGCTCGTTACAAACATAATAAGTAGATAGTGCTAATTTTTCAATAGAAGCAAATACGCCATCAGGAATTTTATCGGATTGAAATAGTTGTTTGATTTTTTTGTAATTGTTTTTCTCGTCTCCAGTACATTTAATTATTCTAGAAGGTAGGGCTTCAATATTGTGTTTATTTAGCGCTTCTAAATAACCTTGTTTGCGTTTATTGTCGATGGATAGATTTTCTGAAATAGATAAATAAGCAATATCCTTACAACCATTTTGAATCAGGTGTTCTGTTGCGTTAAATCCACTAGTAAAATCGTCGGTAGTAATTTTTGCGGTTTCAATTTCATGACAAATTCTATCGAAAAACACAATGGGAATACCCGATTGAATTAAGTCGTTAAGGTGCTGGTAAGACTGTGTAGCGGTAGATAAAGACATAATCACGCCATCTACCCGTCCGTTTTGTAAATGCTTTAAAATGCTTTCTTCTTTGGCAAATTCGTCGTTGGTACAATAAATAAGTAAGTGATAGTCTTTTTCTTGTGCTACCGATTCTGCGCCACTAATGGCTTGTATAAAATAATTATTGGTTAACTCGGGCGCAATCAGGGCAATGGTTTTGCTTTTATGATGTCTTAAAAATCCTGCATAAGGGTTAGGGCTATAACCCATTTTTTGAGCAAGTTCAATGACTCTTTTTTTTGTTTCTGCGCCAATTTCGTGACTACTTTTTAGTGCTTTTGAAACGGTAGATACCGAAACATTTAATTCTTTTGCGAGGTCTTTTAGATTAACCATTGAGCGTTGATTTTATTGAATTTCGTTGCTAAAATATTACAATTTTACGAAAAAAAACTAAAACGTTTTCGCAAATAAAATTTCAATTTTTCGCTAGATTGTAATTTATGCGTCTATAATCGGTAATGTTTGCGTTATTTTGCGCAATAAAATAGTAGCATTCAATGAATAATAATTTTCCTTCTTATCGTAATACAGGGTACAAAATGGAACAAACCATGCGTTGGTATGGTCCTAATGATCCAGTTAGTTTATCAGACATTAAACAAGCGGGTTGTACAGGAATAGTTACAGCCTTACACCATATACCCAATGGTACAGTTTGGACTGCAGAAGAAATCACCAAAAGGAAAAATGAAATTGAAGCGGCAGGCTTGGTATGGAGCGTGGTTGAAAGTGTTCCAGTGCACGAAGCAATTAAAACGCAATCGGGCAATTTTGAATTGTATATAAGCAATTACCAAAGTTCCATAAAAAATTTAAGTGCTTGTGGTATTAAAACAGTGACCTATAATTTCATGCCTGTTTTAGACTGGACAAGAACTGATTTGGCCTATACAGTTGCAGATGGCAGTAAAGCGCTTCTATTTGAGAAAGCTGCTTTTATTGCTTTTGACGCTTTTATTTTAAAAAGAGCCGATGCCAATAATGATTATTCTGCCATAGATATGCAACGTGCCCAAGAGCGCTTTGCTTCTATGAGTGAAGCAGATAAAACTTTATTGCAAAGAAATATTATTGCAGGGTTGCCAGGTAGTGAAGAAAGTTTTACGCTTGAACAATTTCAAGCAACATTAGATACCTATAAAAATATTGATGCGCCAACATTAAGGGCACATTTAATTTATTTCTTACAACAAATAATACCCGTTGCAGAAGCCGTTGGCGTGAATATGGTTATTCATCCAGACGATCCTCCTTATGCTATTTTAGGATTGCCAAGGGTAGTGAGTACTGCAGCAGATATTGATGCCTTAATTGCAGCTGTTCCGTCTTTAAATAATGGGTTGTGTTTTTGTACAGGTTCATTTGGTGTTCGTGCCGATAATGATTTACCTGCAATGGTCAAGCGTTTTGGAGAGCGCATTAATTTCTTGCATTTAAGAAGTACCAAGCGCAATGAATTTGGCGATTTTTACGAAGACAATCATTTAGAAGGAGACGTTGATATGTATGCCGTGATAAAGGAAATTGTAGCTGTTATGCAAGCACGCAAAATTTCTATAGCAGTAAGGCCCGATCATGGTCACCAAATGCTAGATGATTTACACAAAAAAACAAACCCAGGTTATTCTGCCATTGGTAGGTTAAGAGGGTTGGCTGAAATAAGAGGCGTTGAATTAGGCGTACTCAGAAGCATTTAAAATACCCAATTCCAATCCGCGCAATTCTGCAAGGCCACGTAGTCGACCAATGGCAGAATAGCCCGGATTGGTTACTTTTTTAAGGTCGTCAAGCATTTGATGACCGTGGTCTGGTCTAAATGGAATTGATATTTTTTCGTCTTGTTGAATTTGTAATAATTCTTTCACAACAGCGTACATGTCTGCATCGCCTTCTAAATGGTTAGCCTCATAGAAATTGCCCTGACTGTCTTTGGTAACATTGCGCAAATGAATAAAATGAATTCTATTACCAATGGCTTTTACCATAGCAGGTAAATCATTGGTAGGAGAGGCACTCAAAGAACCAGTACAAAAACAAACACCATTTGCAGGGTTGTTTACTTTGGTTAAAATATGAGTAAAATCATTGACATTACTTACAATTCTAGGAAGTCCTAAAATAGGAAATGGCGGGTCGTCTGGATGAATAGCTAGCTTAATGCCGCACTCCTCGGCAACAGGGCTTATTTCCGATAAAAAATAACACAAATTATCTTGAAGTGCAGCCCTGTCAATATCTTGGTAAGTATTAAGTTTCTCCAACATGTCTGCAGTAGTGGCTTTCTTTTCACCAGGAATGCCAAACATAATTACGCCTGCTAAATTGTCTAATTGCTTAGCAGAATAATTTTTAAAACGAAGTTCTGCTGCCAGTTGTAATGAGCAAGATTAAAGTTGGAATTGTTTG
>CAIKZP010000161.1 GCA_903831935.1 uncultured Bacteroidota bacterium
AAAGTTCTACAGGCGCTTTTGTAACCAACACAAAATTTCCATTGGTGCAACCGCTTACTAATACGCGCTATTATGTAACTGCTAATTTGGGAAAATGCCAAGCCTTGGATTCTGTTTTTTATAAAGTTGCTCCTTATCCATTTGCTATTACAATGCCTGATACCACTATTTGTTATGGAAGCAGGGTGTTGATACAAGGCTTTGCCATTGGGTCTAATTTCAAATGGTCTCCTACCAATTCCTTAATCAATTCAAATAGTTTTACACCTACTGCAGGACCAGGTAAAACTACCCAATATGTATTAACCGCAACTGATACAATTGGCTGTCCAAAACCTGTTAGCGATACTGTTTTAATTACCGTAATTCCTACCATTATTGCTTATGCAGGAAGGGATACTTCTATTGTTGCTGACCAAGCTTTGCAATTAATAGCAACAGGCGGCACTCGATACGTTTGGAGCCCAAGTACAGGATTGAATGACCCGAATATTGCCAACCCTATTGCTTTATTGGGTGCCAGTATTGACTCTATCACTTATAAGGTTAATGTGTTTGATAATAATGGATGTACAGCGATTGACGATATAAAAGTTCGTATTTATAAATCTCAACCAGACATATTTGTTCCAACTGCTTTTACCCCTGATAATGATGGGAAAAATGATATTTTAAAACCCATTACTGTTGGCATTGTGCAACTGCATTATTTTAGTATTTACAATAGATGGGGACAACAAGTTTTTACAACCACTGAATTTGGCAAAGGCTGGGATGGAAATTTTAATGGTGCACAACAATCTGCTGGAACTTTTGTTTTTATTACCGAAGGCACAGATTATATGGGAAATAAAGTTTTCAGAAAAGGAACTACCGTTTTGATCCGATAATGCTAATAGTATTAGGTATCTTGCCCTACCCAATTTAAACAGAAATTTTTATGGAAAAAATAGCGTTGATTACTGGAGCTAGTTCTGGATTTGGAAAAGCCATTGCAGAAAAATTTGCAGCTGCTAAATGGAACTGCATTATTACAGGAAGAAGAGAAGAAAAAATTCTTGCACTAGCAACTGAACTTACAGAAAAATATGGCATAAAAATATTGCCTTTGGTTTTTGATGTTCAAAATAAAACACAAGTATTTAACCAGTTAAGCAATTTACCTGAAGAATGGCAGGCAATAGATTTATTGGTAAATAATGCTGGACTTGCATTAGGCAGAGATAGTTTTGAAAAAGCAGATTTAGCCGATTGGGAAACCATGATTGATACAAATGTAAAAGGAGTGATGTATGTAACAAAAGCCATTCTACCCTTTTTAATTGAAAGAAAAAAAGGACAAATTATTAATATTGGTTCCACCGCTGGCAAAGAAGTTTACAAAGATGGCAATGCTTATTGCGCTAGTAAACATGCCGTGGATGCCTTGAGTAAATCTATGCGCATTGACTTATTGCCTTATCAAATAAAAGTAACCGTAATTCATCCGGGAGCGGCATTAACAGAATTTTCAAAAGTTCGATTTAAAGGCGATGAAAGCAAGGCTGGATTAGTGTATGAGGGCTATCAAGCATTGGAAGCGATTGATGTTGCTGATATTTGTTTTTATGCAGCTACTCTTCCTGCGCATGTTTGTATTAATGAAATAGTAGTGACTTGCTTGGCACAAGCCAACTCATTTTATTTGCAAAAATAAATGGGTTTAAAAAAAATTAGTCTTTGTTAAACGGCGCATTTGTTGCTGCTACAAAATCAGACCAAATTTCAGCAACAATTTCGGCGGCTGGTTGAATACGATTTATGAGTGCACTGACTTGCCCTATTTCTAATTCGCCTTCTTGTAAATCGCCTTCAAACATTCCTTTTTTTGCGCGGCCTTTACCCAAAAGCGCAGCAAGTGTATCTAGGTCGGCTCCTTGTTTTTCGGCCTGTTGAACAGCATCAAAAAATGCATTTTTTAACAAGCGAACTGGTACGATTTGTTTTAAACTTAATTGTGTATCTCCTTCTGTTGCGCGAACAACTGCGTCTTTAAAAGCTGGGTGTACCGAAGCTTCGGCACTGCATACAAAACGACTACCTATTTGCACCCCATCAGCCCCTAATACCATTGCAGCCATCATTTGACGACCTGTTGCTATTCCACCTGCTGCTATCACCGGAATGTTTACTGCAGCAGCAACACTAGGAATTAACACCATGGTGGTTGTTTCTTCTCGTCCATTGTGTCCGCCGGCTTCAAAGCCTTCTGCAACAACCGCATCGCAACCTGCAGCGGCTGCTTTTATTGCAAACAAACTACTACTAACCACATGTACAACTGTTATGCCTTTTGATTTTAAAACTGCAGTAAATGTTTTTGGATTGCCTGCACTTGTAAATACTATCGGTACTTTTTCGTTGACAATAATTTGAATATGTTCTTGAATATTTGGATATAGTAAAGGCAGGTTTACTGCAAAAGGAAAATTAGTTGCAGCTTTACATTTTTTAATATGCTCGAGTAATGTTTCTGGACGCATACTACCAGCGCCAATGATACCAAGCCCTCCAGCATTGCTTACCGAACTGGCCAAACGCCATCCACTGGCCCAAATCATTCCAGCTTGTATAATGGGGTATTTAATGTTGAACAATTGGGTGATACGATTATTTTGCAAGAGTGCCGTATCCATAATGTAGCGTTTTTGTAAAACGAATTTTATCCAAAATCAATTTCTGTATTGTCTCCAATATTTAAACTTCTACTTAACCCTTTTACGGAAGCATCACTGCCAATTAAAGAATTGTCAATTACCACTTCATCCAATGTAGTGTAAGATCCTATAATACTATCGCGTACAATGGAGTGTTTAATTGTTGTATGCGCCCCTATTGCCACGTGCGGACCAATAATTGCATTCGAAATATTGCAACCTGCTGCAATGCTTACTGGTGGAATAATAATTGTATTTGGGTATTCGTGTTTACTATCTGTATTGCCACCGAATTTTTTAAGTAGTGTGGCATTGCTTTCTAATAGTGTTTCTTTTTTGCCACAGTCAAACCAGTGCTTCACTTTAAAAGCTTGGAACTTTGCACCTTTTTTTATCATGCAATCTAATGCATCTGTTAAATTATAATCTGCCGTTGGGCTATCGTTCTGTAAATACAAACTACTCAAACACGCAAATAAAAAATCAGTCTCTTTTATTTTATACAATCCTACCAAGGCCATATTGCTTTTTGGGATGGCTGGTTTTTCTACAAGCTGTTCAATAAATCCATCTTCTGCAATAGATGCAACACCAAACAATCTTGGGTCTTCTACTTTTTTAATACCCAACATACTGTAAGGACTATCTAAGACTTCTTTAATATCGTATTCGCAAATAGTATCTCCTAGTACAATAAAAACTTCATCATTGCCAACAATACTTTTGGTTAATTCTATTGCATGACCGGTTCCATGTCTTTCATTTTGAAAAACAAAATGCGTAGTTAAATGCGGATAGTTTTCGGTTACATAGTCTTGAATTTTTTCTCCAAGATATCCTACTATAAAAATAAATTCTGTAATACCTGCTTCTTGTAATTGGTCTACAATAAAACTTAAAATTGTTTTTCCAGCTATTGGAATTAGTGCCTTGGGTTGTGTATAAGTATGAGGACGTAGCTTTGCACCTGCTCCTGCTACTGGTATAATTGCTTTCATTTTATTCTTTTTTAGATGGCAGATCAACAACACATATCAAACAATACCCAAGATATTGCAATCATTTTGGCCCTATCAAGGTAGTAAAATTATAAAAAACTATCTAGAGCAAGTGATTTTGTGGATATTCTGCTTAAATCTATCTAACAAATTTGCACATAACTCTTTGTTAAGAATTAAATTTGCGCAAAATTAACCTACTCATGCAAAGAGATACCCAAGTTTTTGACATTATTAACCAGGAATTAGCCCGTCAACGCCGTGGAATTGAACTAATAGCCTCTGAAAATTTTACTAGTTTACAAGTAATGCAAGCTTCTGGTTGCGTGATGACTAATAAGTATGCTGAAGGATATCCTGGACGCCGTTATTATGGTGGATGTGAGATTGTTGACCAAACCGAACAATTGGCTATTGACCGACTTAAAGCCATTTTTAATATTGAATATGCCAATGTGCAACCACATAGTGGCGCCCAAGCAAATGCGGCTGTAATGCTTGCTATTTTACAACCTGGCGATGCTATTTTAGGTTTAGACCTTAGTATGGGAGGCCATTTAACCCATGGTTCTGCTGTAAATTTTAGCGGAAAAACTTATAAGCCCCATTTTTATGGTGTAAAAAAAGAAGACGGTTTGGTGGATTATGAAATGTTAGAAGCACAAGCAAGAGCGGTAAAACCAAAATTGATTATTTGCGGTGCAAGTGCTTATAGCCGTGACTGGGATTTTGCGCGCATTAGAAAAGTGGCCGATGAAGTAGGTGCTTTTGTTTTGGCGGATATTGCTCACCCTGCTGGATTAATTGCCAAAGGATTATTGAGCTCTCCGTTTGAACACTGTCATTTTGTAACATCTACCACCCATAAAACACTACGTGGACCAAGAGGCGGTGTTATTATGATGCATAAAGACGTTGAAAACAGTTTGGGTTTAAAAGATATGAAAGGCAATTTGCGCATGATGAGCAATTTGATTGATATGGCTGTTTTCCCAGGAACACAAGGCGGACCTTTGGAACATATTATTGCGGCGAAAGCTATTGCCTTTGGTGAAATATTAACCGATGAGTTTTTGGTTTACCAACAACAAGTTCAAAAAAATGCACAAGCAATGGCCCAAGCATTTACTGCAAAAGGTTATGAAATTATAAGCGGTGGCACCGATAATCATTTAATGCTAATTGACCTTCGCAATAAAAATATTAGTGGAAAAAAAGCAGAAATCGTATTGGGTCATGCAGATATTACTGCTAACAAAAACATGGTTCCTTACGACGACAAATCGGC
Organism: uncultured Bacteroidota bacterium; assembly: GCA_903831935.1. Taxonomy (GTDB): domain Bacteria; phylum Bacteroidota; class Bacteroidia; order Chitinophagales; family Chitinophagaceae; genus Sediminibacterium. The sequence continues at coordinate 4,983 of CAIKZP010000161.1, forward strand.
TTTTGTAACCTCAGGCATTCGCTTTGGTGTTGCCGCTGTTACTACACGTGGTATGCTTGAAAAAGACATGCAATTTGTAGTAGATTGTATAGACAAATCATTAATGAATGCAGACGACGAAGCATTATTAGGTTCTATTAAAAAACAAGTGAATGAATTTATGGAGCAATTTATTTTGTATCCTGAGCTTGGATAAATTGATTTTAAAATTAATACCATGTTACAACGCATTCAAACAGTTTGGTTACTAGCCGCATCGGCTTGTGGGTTTCTTTCTTTAAAAGCAAGTTTTTTTATTGGGAGTATTAGCACCGAAGCAGCTAGTAACTTTACTGGTATGAATGATTTACTAATTATGATTCTAACGATTGTTGCGGCAACCGTTGCATTTATTGCTATTTTTTTATACATGACAAGACCAATTCAATTAAAAATGATTTTGGCTGCATTCATATTAAATATTACAGTGTTAGTGCTTTATTTTTTGGCATTTAAAAAATACACAACTGGTGGAATTGCACTTGGCAGCATGGCCAGTTTTGCCATTCCTGTATTTTTAATTTTGGCAGGATCTGGTATTTATAAAGACGATAAATTGGTAAAAAGCTTAGACCGCTTAAGATAAATAATAGACTTTCTATTTCTTTGGAATACCTGCGTATACTAGGTTTCCACCTGCATCCCCTGCTTCTGGACCAAGGTCTATAATCCAATCGGCAGATTTAATTACATCGGTATTGTGTTCAATAATAATTAAAGAATGGCCTTGTTCTACTAGCGCATTAAAAGAAGTTAATAATTTTTTGATGTCGTGAAAATGCAGTCCGGTGGTGGGCTCGTCGAAAATAAATAATAGTTGCCCTATCCCTTTACCCTTGCCTAAAAAGCTAGCTAATTTTACACGCTGTGCTTCTCCACCGCTAAGTGTATCACTACTTTGACCTAATTTAATATATCCTAATCCAACATCTTGTAATGGTTGTATGGAATTTTTTATTTGCTTTTCGTCTTTGAAAAATTCAATGGCTTCGTCTACACTCATTTCAAGTAATTCAAAAATATTTTTTCCATTGAATTGTACGTCTAATACTTCTTCTTTAAATCTTTTTCCGCCGCAAGATTCGCAGGTTAAATGAACGTCTGCCAAAAACTGCATTTCAACAACTTGTTCTCCCTCGCCTTTGCAGGTATCGCATCTACCACCATCTACATTGAATGAAAAATGTTTGGGTAAAAATCCGCGCATCTTTGATACTGGCTGTTTCGAATACAATTCTCTGATAGCATCGTATGCTTTGATATAAGTGATTGGATTACTTCGCGAAGATTTTCCAATTGGATTTTGGTCGATGAGTTCAATGGCCGTGATGGCATTGATATCTCCAGAAAGTGAATCATGTAAACCTACTTTGTCGGCAAATTCTCCTTTTAATTTATTGAGTGCAGGAGCAAGTACTTGTTTTACCAGTGTTGTTTTACCACTACCACTTACCCCTGTTACTACACATAAAACGTTTAATGGAAATTCAACAGTAATATCTTTTAAATTATTTTGTCGCGCACCATTTACGGTAATACTATTATTCCATTTGCGAAGTTTGGCCGGAGGATCTATGCGGAGTTCTCCTTTTAAATATTTTCCAGTAAGACTTTTTGGATTGGCAATTAATTCTTGATAGTTACCAACTGCTACCACTTCTCCACCAAGGTGTGAAGCGAATGGTCCCATATCAATAATATAATCGGCTTCTCGCATAATGAGTTCATCGTGCTCTACTACTACTACGGTATTGCCTAGGTCTCTTAATGATTTAAGGACACCAATCAATTTAATAGTATCTCTTGAATGCAAACCTATAGATGGTTCGTCTAAAATGTATAGTGAATTGGTTAAATTACTACCCAAACTTCTGGTTAATTGTATGCGCTGACTTTCGCCCCCGCTTAAGGAGTTAGCCAACCTACTGAGCGTTAAATAGCCCAAACCAACATCCAATAAAGTTTGTAATCGTTGGTGTAATTCTATTAAAATTCTTTTGGTGAGTGCCGCATCACTATCAGACAATTGTAAATCATTGAACCATTGTTTGAGGTCTTTTACTTGCCATTCACAAAGTTCGCCAATATGCTTTCCTTGCACTTGAATATACAGTGCTTCTGGCCTTAGTCGATAACCGTTGCAGTCAGGACAATTGGTTCGTCCACGGTACCTACTTAATAAAACTCGGTATTGTACTTTGTATAAATTTTGTTCTACTTCTTTAAAGAAATCATTGATACCCTGTGCCATACCTGCTCCTTGCCAGAGTTGTTGGTATTGTTCTTTGGTTAAATCTTTAATAGGTTTGTGGATAGGGAAATTAAATTTTGTGGCGGCTTTTATAAACTGCTCTCTCCACCATCCTAATTTATCTCCTTTCCATGGTGCAACAGCGCCTTCGTATAAACTCAATCGATCATTTGGAATAACTAGGTTTGCATCAATCCCTAATACTTGGCTAAATCCCTCACATGTAGGACATGCGCCATAAGGATTGTTGAATGAAAACAAATTGGGAACGGGCTCTTCGAACTGAATGCCATCGAGCTCAAATTTGCTGCTAAAATGCGCCAATTGATTGCCATCAATTTCTAAATACATTTCACCCTCGCCTTCATAAAAAGCAGTGCCAATTGAATCTGATAAACGATGCAGGTCTTCTTCTGAAAAATCTTTACAAACGATTCTATCAATTAAAACAAAAGTTTCTAAGGCCTTGGGTTTGATGATTTTTTTCAATGCGGCATCAGACATTTCAAGCAATTCTTCAATGCGATAGATACTTGCTTTATCTGTAGCTTTTGCGGCAGATGGTTTATGATAAATTCTAGCAAACCCTTTTTGCATTAATATTTGCAATTCTTCTTTAGTATCTCTATTGGCATGTTGTTTAAAGGGAACTAATACCACCAATTTAGCACCATTGGCTAATCCTTTTACATATTTCACAACATCTACTACTTCGTGCTTTTTTACTTCGTTGCCACTTATTGGAGAAATTGTTTTACCAGCACGTGCATATAATAATCTTAAATAATCATAGATTTCTGTCATGCTTCCTACCGTACTTCTTGGCGTACGGGTTACTACTTTTTGCTCAATTGCAATTGCAGGACAAAGGCCTTTGATATAGTCTACATCGGGCTTTACCATCCTTGCCATGAACTGACGCGCATAGGCGCTTAAGCTTTCTGCATATCTACGTTGACCTTCGGCAAACAAGGTATCGATGGTTAGTGAAGATTTTCCGCTACCTGAAACCCCAGTAACAACTATTAATTGGTTTCGTGGAAATGTGACTGTTACATTTTTAAGATTGTGCACCCTCGCTCCCTTAACCAAAATATCATTTTGATTTTTGGCAATTGACTTTGAAGAACTAGTTTTTGTTTGACTGGCCATACGTTGGCAATTTAAACAGTTTAACGCTGCTTAAGTTTAAAACCAAGCTATAAATTTTAATAAAAATCGAATATGTTAAATGTGAATAACCCAAACACCTAAAACAATGTTTTTCACAAACGATTTGTCGCATTAAAAAAAATCTAATTTAACATTAGAATTCAACTCATCCGTAGAGTTATGCTTTGCGAAAGCCCACAAAAGCCCTAGTTATGAGAACATTGGAACATGTTTCAGATACCGACCTAATACGCGCCTTCCAAGACGGAGACACTAGTGCGTTTGAAGCATTAATCTATCGACATAAGGACAAAATATTTTCTTCCATCTTGTTTTTTGTAAAAGATAATTATCTGGCAGAAGACCTTTTTCAAGATGTATTTATTAAAGTTATTGATACCCTAAAAAACAAACGCTATACCGACGAAGGCAAGTTTTTACCTTGGGCTTTAAGAATTGCGCATAATTTATGTGTTGACCATTTTAGAAAAGTAAAAAGAACACCTGCAATTAAAACCAGCGACGATAAAGATATTTTTGATGTAATAAATGTGTACGAAGAAGGAGCCGATCAAAAAATTATGCAAGGCCAAAGCCATGCAAGGGTTCGCTCCATGCTAGAATTACTCCCCGACGAACAAAGAGAAATCATTGTATTACGCCACTATGCCAATTTGAGTTTTAAAGAAATTGCTCAAATAACCAATTGTAGCATTAATACTGCTTTGGGCAGAATGCGGTATGGTTTAATTAATTTAAGGAAGATGATGGTTGAAAAACAAATTGCCTTGTAATTTTTAGCTTCCAAATAGTATTTACAAAATAAGCCGCAAATGATTTGCGGCTTATTTTGTAAAAGGCCTTCTTGTTTAATTATTTTTTCTGGTCAAACGCTAGTTTCATTGCATCTAAATGCTGGATGAATTTTTGAACATCTTGATCGTATCCATAATTAATGGCGCTTAATGGATTGCCATTTAGGTCTATAAATTTATACAAGGGCTGCGCATTGAAACCGAATTTAGACACTTCATATTCTAAATTCAAATCGCCAACTGTTAGTATTTTTTCGCCTTTTGAATTGGTTATTTGCTCCGATTCTGGCAATTCGGTTGATTCGTCTACATACAAACTAATCAACACAAAATTATCCTTGATCCTTTGTAAGACTTCTGGATTTTTCCAAACCTGCTCTTCCATTTTTCGGCAATTGGCGCAGGAATGGCCCGTAAAATCAAGCATAACAGGCTTATTTAAAACCTTTGCTGCTGCAAGACCTTCGTTTAAATCAAAATATGCTTTTAGACCAAATGGCACATGCAATTTGTTGGTGTATTTATTGGGAGGCAATGCAGTTGAACTAGCAGTTGTGCTAGTTGGTGCAGCAATTTTCAGGTTATCAATTTTGTATTCAATATTTTCTAAATTAAATTCCTGTGTGGTAGCTGGCGGTATAAATCCACTCAATAATTTAAGTGGTGCACCCCAAAGACCAGGTACCATGTATAAAGAAAAACAGAAAGCGAAAATGGCAAAGAACAAACGTGGAACACTAATGTATTTTAAATCGCTATCGTGCGAAAACTTTAGTTTGCCTAATAAATAGAGCCCCATTAAAGTAAAGACTACAATCCAAATCACTAAAAACACATCTCTATCTAATAAACGCCAGTGGTAAGCCAAATCTACATTGGATAAAAATTTCATTGCCAGTGCTAATTCAATAAAGCCAAAACTCACTTTTACTGAATTTAACCAACCACCACTTTTAGGTAATGATTGCAGCATGGAAGGGAAAAAGGCAAATAAAGAGAATGGCAATGCTAATCCAGCGCCAAAACCTAGCATCCCTATTATTGGTGCCGAACTTACGCCGTTTGAACTAGTTTGTCCTAATAGGGTTCCTACTAATGGGCCTGTGCATGAAAAAGAAACAATCACCAAGGTTAATGCCATAAAAAATATACCCATCAAACCACCTTTGCCTGCTTTTTGATCGGCTTTATTGGCCCAACTATTAGGCAATACCAATTCAAAGGCACCAAAGAAAGAAATAGCAAATACAATAAATATTAAAAAGAATACAATATTAGAAATGGCATGTGTTGAAATAGTATAGAGAATTTTATCGCCAAAAATTAGCGTTAATAATAGTGTAGGAATGGTATAAATAGCAATGATTGAAATTGAATACCAAACAGCGTTTCTAATGCCTTCCGCCCTTGATTTGCTTCTTTTTAAAAAGAAACTAACAGTAACTGGAATCAATGGAAACACACAAGGTGTAATGATTGCCAATAAGCCTGTTCCAAAACAAATTAAAAAAATACGCCACAATGAAACTGTTGCAGCACTTGAAACTGGTGTAGTTGCCGCAGAAAAACTTGGTTGAATTTTAAGCGAAAATTTCTCTTCTCCACTCGGAAAATCTGCACCCGATTTTGCTAACCAAGTAAAACTTCCTTTTAGTGGTTTATTAGCAGTATCGCGAATAACTAATAAATATTTGAACTGAACACTGTCTGCAAACAACCTATAAGGCGTGTTTGCAGTAGGATTTTTTGTTTCTATTAATTTTCCAGATTCTACTACACTGTCTTTTCTATTTGCATGCGCTAAACCTGTTGTATCAATTTCTAAACTACTTACAAAAAGATCTTCTGGATTGGTTTTTTTTACAGAAAACAATTGGTTGTTTTTTTCAATATTCGCATTAATGAATAGCTGTACAAGCGAATCATTAATTCTTTGTGCCTTGAAAGCAAAATGCACGGGCTTTGCGTCCTGTGCATTTAATGTATTGAAAAATAAACCACTCGTTAGTACAAGAAGGCAGATTAGTATTTTTTTCATTATAGTAGCTTAATGTCGAATGATTTAGTAGTTGGTGGCAAGCACTGACTGTCGTCGCAAACCATATAATTTACAGATCCGCTTATATTGGTTTTTATATTTCCTTTCACAGTAATTGTTTGAACAAATTGAACTTGATCGGCATAATACAACACATTTGTATTAAAATTTTTATCAAACATTTTTTCTAATTTACCCAACTCTTTTGGCTTTCCAACAAGCGTTAATAAAGGATTTTTTTTGAAAGAGATGGCCGTAGGAACGGGACCATTCTTACCTGTGTTTTGAGAGTAAATATGCCATGGAGCAGGAACAGTTGCTGTAATAATTAATTCGTAAGTATTACCTGCTTTTTTTACTGCTTCGTATTTGAAACTTACAGGATCCTTGATTTGTGCAAATGCACCTAAACCAAGAACAACTAAAAATAGTAGAATGCTAATTTTTTTCATGGAATACTTATAAATAGATAAATTAATTTAATCCTAGAATTTCAAATACTTTTTTGCCATCAATATTGCTGAGTGCAGTTGACGTTGCTCTTTCTGGATGCGGCATCATTCCAAAAACATTTTTATTTTTATTGCTGATGCCTGCAATATTTCTAATTGCTCCGTTAGGATTGTGCGCAGCATCTATATTGCCATTTTCATCGCAATAACGAAAAATAACTTGTCCGTTTGCTTCTAATTCGTTCAAGGTATTTTCATCGGCATGGAACCTGCCTTCGCCATGTGCGATAGGAATTTTCAATGCCCCTGTTTTGTCATTTTTTATAAATACGTTTTTGCAGATAAATTGTTGATTGGCATTTTGTAATAATACACCAGGCAATAAACCACTTTCACACAAAATTTGAAACCCATTACAAACGCCTAATACTTTTCCACCCTTGTTTGCAAATTCAATAACACTTTGCATCATCGGGCTAAATCGAGCAATGGCTCCACAACGTAGGTAATCTCCATAAGAAAAACCACCGGGTAATATGATACAGTCATCTGTATTGAACATACTAAGGTCTTGGTCTTTGTGCCACAACATAATCACTTCTTTCCCTAAGTCTTGTTGCAATGCATCTTGCATGTCTCTGTCGCAGTTAGAACCAGGAAAAACAACTACTCCAAACTTCATATATATTATTTATTTATCTGATAAATCTGTGTATCAATACCCTTCAAAGGTAAAGCTTGGCCTGTTAAGGTTTGGCTATTTTTTTAAGAATATCCAATTATTGTGTACGATTAATACAACACCCAACCAAAAAAGCAAATTGGGAATTAAAAAACGTTTAGGATAGCCATAAGCATTAGTGATAAATGCGGTTAATGGAATCAGGCTAAGAATGGCCGATTCTATACCTGCGCCAAAGAATATAAAAGGCACTGGTAACAGAATTAATAAAAGCACCATCATTACAGACCAGTTCTTTCTAATTTGAATCACTAGTCGATTATTGTATTTCTGCCAGTAAAACAATCCAAAAAGTAGCGCTACAAAAAGATATATTAATCCAGCCAGCAACCATTCATCTATTTGCAATATTGGCAAATGGATTTTCATCATTGGCAGGTATCCTACTAAGTTGCCTAGACTATCATTTAAAAAAAGATAGGCAGTTAAAAAATAAAAAGGAATGATAATACCCATTAATAACACCAACCATTCGGCTATATGAAAGGGCCTTACCACTGCTAGTGCAAATAACACTACCAATACTAAAATTGCAGTTGGATGATACGCAATAGTCATTAATGCAACCAATAATCCAATATTAAATAATAGTGTTCTAGGAGATGGATTATTATACAAACGACTTAATTTAATAAACACCCATAACACCAATGAATTACAAATTAATGCTGCTGAAATACCACACCATTGTGTAATAAATCCCGACAACAAAACATAGGTCATTGCCGTGGTGTAATTGGTTGACTGAAACATTCTAAAATCACTCATTACCATATTCAACCTAATGGCCTGTAACACAATAATAGCTTGGTAAATTAAGGTTAAAACAGTAGCGGACTGCCCTATTAAATACTTGTTCAACAACAAAGAAATTACGCCGTCATTTTCGCCTATAAATACTTGAGGTGGCAAAACAAATAAATGCGCATGAACTACCACACTCAAAACAATGAGAAAAAAAACATTGATGATTGATTTGTCTCTAAATAAAAATACCACGGCTAATTAATTAAATTCAACTTTTGCAAAACAGGTAGCACCTCTATACTGACATGGAATAATGGTTTGCCTGGCCCCAACTTGTTTGGCATGGCGCGGCATAAAATCATATCCTTTGTCTAGATTTTTAAAAGTCGGGTTCCGATCTATTTGTCCTTCAGGTGAAATACTTTGGTCTGATAATATCATGGAACGTTTGTCTTGTACATTAAAAATAAAATGTGCTTTGTCGCCTGTATTTAAAATGGTGTACCCAATAAAATTATCTGTATTGTCGTCGTATTGTGTTTTTCTAATTACATTACTCCATTCTAATTTTCCTGCAGCATCGTAAGAAAGCAACACAACATTGTCTGCAAAATAGCGGGTTACATTGTTATTGTTAAATTGGTTATATCTAGCCCATGGATAGTAGCCTAACTGCGAATTATAAGAATAGTAGTCTAGAGGCGAAGCGAAATAAGGAGAGCCATATAAATAATCCCAACGATTCAGGGTATTTCCCCTACTAGTGCTATAGGCAGCTTCAGCCGCAATGAAAAATCCGCCATCCCTTTTAAGTACTATATTTTTTAGAAAAAAATCATTGAAAGCCGCTTTAGAATTGCCATCGCTCTTTGCATCAGCCCTAAATTCTTCAGAAAAGGTTGTTTTTAAAGTTGATATTTCTTTGCCTTGAACTTTATCCCACAAAGCATAATACAATCCGTCAATATTACCACGCCTAGATTTACTGTAAAAAGAAGTTACCAAACAATGCTTATTAATATTATCTACTTTAAGGCGAATATCATCGAGATAAAGCCCAGCAATATTTAAATCTTTGCTAACAAAAGCATCGGCATTTGAGCCTTTAGTTAGTAAAGAAACTTTGTTGATATTGTCGTTTTGAGCTGTGCCTGAACCTTTAATACACACCAAGTCTCCGTCATTGTCAACTGCAAATTCTGTTAAGAAATCATTGCGCTCAGGCATTGGTACCAGCATCTTTGATCGCTTTTGCAATTGCAAATCTTTATTAAATAAACAGGTAGTAACAACATGTGCCCTATCATTTTTGGTGCCTATTTTAAATAATAAAATTTGTTGCTTGTTTTCGCTATTAAGGATGGTATAAATTTTTGAAGTAGAGGCATAATTCACTTCTGCAGTAGTATCTAATTGTATTGGCTGGCCAATTTTTTTTCCGCTAGGATCTAGCTTAGCCACCATTGCATAGTACACACTTTTTTTCTGGTATTGATAAAAGAAATAAATAAAGTCGGGGTATTGTATAAACTCTACATTGATGAGTTTTTCTGGCAAAAAATCTAAGCGATTTTTTTCGGTCATTCGCATTTCTGCATCATAAATGGCCATATAATGCAAGTCTCTATAGTTTTTATAGATGAGTATATTCCCATTCATTTTACCCACTATTTCGAAGTTTAGGGTACGGGCATCATCATGATCTGGCTCTGAATAGGTTACTTTTTGCGCTACAGCACCTAAACACAGCAGAAATAGGCTAAAAACGAATATGGCCAACGACTTTTGCATGTTCAAAAATATTTAAGTTCAAATGTACGGTTTGTAGCATTTATTAAACTGTAAATAAAAGGTAAAAAGAATGTGAAAAGAGAAAAAGGAAAATTCCTAAAAGAGATTGAATTTACTATTACATTTGATGCTGAAAAGCAATTCAAGATTTAACCCACCTATTTGTGAGCAATAAATTTAACAAGGTCTCCACCGCAGGATTAATCATTGCGTTGGGAATCATTTACGGTGATATCGGAACCTCTCCGCTCTATGTTTTAAACGAAATTATTACTGGCAGAGTCATTTCTGAAGAACTGATCCTTGGATCTTTGTCTTGTATTATTTGGACACTAACCCTTCAAACAACAGTAAAATACGTTATCCTAACCCTAAAAGCCGACAATAAAGGAGAAGGGGGAATTTTCAGTTTATACGCTTTAGTAAGAAGACGAAAAAAATGGTTGGTACTTCCTGCAATGATTGGCGGTGCTGCATTATTGGCCGATGGAATTATTACGCCACCTATTACTGTAACCTCCGCAATTGAAGGATTAAGACAATTACCCGCCTTAAAAGACATTACTCAAACAAGTATTATTGGTATTGTAATTGGTATTATATCATTGTTGTTTTTTGTTCAACAATTTGGAACAGCGTCTATCGGAAAACTTTTTGGACCCATTATGGCCATTTGGTTTAGCATGTTAGCCGTTTTAGGTAGTGCGCACCTATTAGATGATATAGGCATTTTAAAATGTTTGAGCCCTCAATACGCTTTTGACCTCTTAACCAAATATCCCAAAGGCTTCTGGCTATTGGGTGCTGTATTTCTATGTACCACTGGTGCCGAAGCGCTTTATAGTGACTTGGGGCATTGCGGCAGAGCCAATATTAGGTACTCTTGGGTATTCGTTAAAATCTGCTTGATTTTAAATTATCTAGGACAAGGTGCTTGGTTATTGGCCAATCATAAAAACCAAATCATTCCAGCACAAGTAATGGCGGATGGATTTAATCCGTTTATTAGTGTGATGCCACAATGGTTTAAACTAATTGGAATTATCATTTCAACTGTTGCCGCAATTATTGCCAGCCAGGCATTAATTTCTGGATCTTTCACTTTAATTAGTGAAGCCATGCGTTTGAATTTGTGGCCAAAAATGAAAATCCATTATCCAACTGAAGAAAAAGGACAGTTATATATTCCAGGCATTAGTTTATTATTGTATACTGGATGTATTGGTGTGGTTTTGTATTTTCAAAAGTCGGCAAACATGGGTGCTGCTTATGGTTTAGCCATCACCTTATGTATGATTAGCACCTCTATTTTGTTTGCTAATTTTTTAGTGAGCAGAAGGGTATTCCCTGTTTGGATTTATTTATACTTAGGCGTTTACTTAGCAATTGAATTGTCTTTTTTAGTAGCAAACCTTGAGAAATTCATGCACGGCGGTTATGTAACACTAATAGTTGGTGGCGGCTTATTTGCAGTGATGTATGTTTGGTTTAGAAGCAGAAAAATCAAAAACCGCTATGTTGAATTTGTAAGAATGGAACACTATATTCCTATGATTCAGGAATTAAGTAACGATAAATCCATCCCAAAATATTCTACGCATTTAATTTATATGACTAGCGCCAATAACCCTAAGGAAATTGAGCACAAAATCATTTATTCTATCATGAATAAAAAGCCCAAGAGGGCTGATATTTATTGGTTTGTACACGTAGATGTTTTAGATGATCCTTACACCAATGAATATTCTGTTGAGCATATCATTCCAAACGATATAATTAGGGTAGAATTCAGGCTTGGCTTCCGTATGGAACATAAAATAGACTTAATGTTACGCTATGTTGTGGAGGAATTAGTGAAAAACAAAGAAGTGAATATTACTAGCCGTTACGAAAGTTTGGAAAGGAATAAAGTGGTGGGAGATTTTCAATTTATTGTGTTGGAGAAATACTTGAGCCAAAATAATGAATTGCCCATCTTTGAAAGAATTGTTATGAAATTATACTTCTGGCTCAAAGAAATTAGTTTGGGAGAAGAACGTGGTTTTGGACTAGATCCTAGCAATGTAAGTGTTGAGAAATTCCCATTAATTGTAGCACCTGTATCTAAACTGAACTTGAAGCGTGTTTTTCACGATGCAAGTGAATTTGAATAGCAGTAGTCGTTTAATGTTTGGGAATTAACCTAGGATTTTTCTTTTGCTTGTTAACCATTCTTTATATAGCAGTTATTTACAGTGTCATTCTACTAGTAGCCTATTTGCTACAAGAGAAAGTCATTTTTAAACCTGAGAAACTCCCACAAGATTTTCAATACAAGTACGATGCCCCATTTGAAGAACTTTTTTTTGAAGTAGCACCTGGCGTTCGTATTAATGGACTACATTTTTATTGCAAAGAACCCAAAGGACTCATTCTATATTTCCATGGCAATTCACGCAGCATTAAAGGCTGGGCAAAATATGCACGTGATTTCTATAGATTTCAATACGATGTAGTATTGGTTGACTACCGTGGGTTTGGAAAAAGTACTGGTAAACGCAGTGAAAAAGACATGCTAGCTGATATGCAGTTTGTGTATGAAACTTTATTAAAAAACTGTAGTGAACAACACGTATTGTTATATGGCAGAAGCATGGGCAGTGGCTTTGCAACAAAAATTGCAGCAGACAATTCTCCTAGATACTTAATTTTAGATGCCCCCTATTATAGTTTTATAAAAGTGGCCGAACGATTTTTACCCATCTTACCACATAGGTGGTGGCTGCGTTACAAATTAAGAACCGACCAATGGATTCGAAAAGTGAACTGCCATACTTATATTATTCATGGAACAAAAGATTGGCTAATACCCATTAAACAAAGTGAAAAATTACAGCAAATAGATCCACACAAAATTACCCTAATACGCATTCATGGTGGCGGACACAATAACCTACCTAGTTACGATGAATACCATAATTTTATTCGGGATATTTTAAAATACTAAATGCCCTAAATAATTGCCATTATAAACACTAGTTTTGCGGCTATTCAAACAAATGAAAAAAATACCCAAACCCGTTTTTCGCTCAATTAAAATTGCTGTTGCTATTTATTGTTTAATTGGCATTGCTTTCTATTACTTGCAAGAAAAAATATTGTTTCATCCAGTTGCTTTAAGCCAATCAAGTGTTTTTAAATTTAATGAGCCATTCAAAGAATTTAATATTGACTTAGACGCTTCTGCCCATTTTAATATTATTGCTTTTACAGTGCCCGACTCTTTAAAGAAAGGCGTGGTGCTATACTTTCATGGCAACAAAGAAAACGTAAACCATTATGCAAAATTTGCAAAGAATTTTACAAAAAATGGATACGAAGTATGGATGCCCGATTACCCTAAATTTGGAAAATCAACAGGAGAATTAACAGAAGCAATTTTATATGAAGAAGCTTTACAAACCTATAAAAGAGCAAGAGTTGAATACGCAAATACCAAGATTATTATTTACGGAAAATCAATAGGAACAGGCATTGCAGCACAATTGGCTAATGTTAGAGACTGCAAACAATTAATTTTAGAAACACCTTATTTTAGTATTGCTTCTATGATAAACCACTATACATGGATTTTGCCTTTGAACCGCTTACTTAAATTCAAGTTACCTACTAATGAATACCTATCAAAAGTAATTGCACCAATCACCATTTTTCATGGCAGCAATGACGGTTTAATTCCATTAAGCAATGCCCTTAAACTTCGGTCTAGTTTAAAAAAGACAGATGAATTTGTAGTGATTGACAAAGGAACCCATAATAATTTAAATGAGTTTGCATTAATGCAAACGAAACTAGATAGTTTATTAAAGCAATAAAAATTAGCGAATCTCTTTTAAGCTTGTTTTATTTTTAGCCACTGTTAATTGGTGCACCATCCCTATTTTTAAAGCATAATTTTCTGTTGCATGACTCACAGGAAAATCAAAGCAAATTGGATAGTTGTATTCTTGTATATGGGCTTTTATAATTGACAGCACATCCGTTCCAAAAGGAGTGACAGTGTCTTTCATTTCTGTAAATCCGCCAATAATTAATCCGGTTAAATTGTTTAATAATCCAGCGCGTTTTAGTTGGATAAACATGCGATCAATATTATAGAGATACTCTCCAACATCTTCTATAAATAAAATTTTTCCCGCAGTTTTTAAAGAAGACTTAGTGCCTATTAAATGTGCTATTAAAGAAAGGTTGCCACCAATTAATTCTCCTGTTGCTTTTCCTATTGTATTAAAATTATGTGGGGCACAGGTGTAATTAGCGAGGTCTCCTTTTAATGCTTTTTTTAAGGATTGCACATAGACATTACTAGCGCCACCATTATTGAAAGCGGCTGCCATTGGTGCATGTAAAGAAGCAAATTTAATTTGCTGATATAAATGGCTATGCAAAACAGTAATATCACTAAAGCCAATTAACCATTTTGGATGCTGTTTGAATTTTGTAAAGTTTAGTTGGTCTATAATTCTACTCAGTCCATATCCACCTCTACCACAAAGAATTGCTTGAATAGTTGCGTCGTCTAACATGGCTTGCAAATCTGCCAAACGCTGCTCATCGGTTCCTGAAAAATAATGGAATTGGCTGCCCAAGGTTTGTCCTATAACAACATTGTATCCCCAGTTTTGTAGGGTTTCAATACAAGTAGCCGCATTTTTTTTAGGCATATAGCCTGCAGGACATACAATGCCAATGCGGTCTCCTTTTTTCAAATACGGCGGTTGCTTTACCATTTTGTAAAAATACAGGAGTTATTGCAGAGTTTTTCGATCTGTAAATAGCTTTAACAGGGAATGCTTACTTTTGCAAGCCTAGTATGGTAAGCACAGTTAGCGTGTATACTATTTAGGCACTTGTTTGATTAATAGACCCGACAAAAATGAACCATCCAAAAAGATATTTAATTACCGCAGCCTTACCTTATGCTAATGGCCTAAAACATATTGGCCACTTGGCAGGAGCGT
>CAIKZP010000162.1 GCA_903831935.1 uncultured Bacteroidota bacterium
AGCGGTTTCAGTTGAAGAAGTATTGGTGGCTTACCCTGGATTTTATGCAACAGCTATTTATCGATTATCGCACCAATTGCACAAATTAGGGGTAACTATTTTGCCTAGAATATTTACAGAATATGCGCATAGTAAAACAGGTATTGATATTCATCCTTGTGCAGAAATAGGGACTTCGTTTTTTATAGACCATGGAACAGGAATAGTTATTGGAGAAACTTCTACCATTGGTAATAATGTAAAAATTTACCAAGGAGTAACACTAGGAGCGTTGAATGTTAGTAAAGACAAAGCGAGTACCAAACGACATCCTACTATTGAAGACAATGTAATTATATACTCGGGTGCAACCATTTTAGGAGGTAATACTATAATAGGGCATGATAGTGTAATTGGTGGAAATGTTTGGCTTACTTATAGTGTTTTGCCTAATTCAATTGTATACCATAAAAGTGAAGTAGCAGTAAAAGATAAATTCCCAGAAATTGAATCTTTCAATTTCGTCATTTAAAAAAATAAATAATATGAGAGCAAATTCAATTTTAGAAACTATTGGGAACACGCCACATGTGCGTTTAAATAAAATATTTGGCAATACACATGAGGTATGGATAAAATTAGAGAAAACCAATCCTGGATCTAGCATAAAAGACAGAATAGCATTGGCAATGATTGAAGATGCAGAAGCCAAAGGTTTACTGAATGCCAATACCGTAATTATTGAACCAACTTCTGGTAATACTGGAATTGGTTTGGCTTTGGTATCAGCAGTTAAAGGTTACAAAATTATTTTGGTGATGCCCGAAAGCATGAGCATTGAGCGTAGAAGATTAATGGCTTTATACGGTGCAGAATTTGTATTAACTCCGCGCGAAAAAGGCATGAAAGGCGCTATTGAAAAAGCAAAAGAATTAACTGAATCCACACCAAATAGTTGGATGCCACAACAGTTCGATAATCCTGCAAACACAGCGGTGCATAGAAATACAACAGCACTAGAAATACTAGCAGATTTTCCAGACGGATTAGATTATATCATTACAGGCGTTGGAACAGGCGGACATATTACAGGGGTTGCTGAAGTATTAAAAAAAAAATTTCCTAACCTACAAGTATTTGCTGTTGAACCAGAATTATCTCCAGTATTAAGTGGTGGTGCACCCGGGCCACATCCATTACAAGGAATAGGTGCCGGATTTGTTCCAAGTATTTTAAATACAGCTATTTTAAATGGCGTTATTCAAGTTACAAAAGATGATGCTTTTAAATATGCACAAGAATTGGCTAAACAAGAAGGTATTTTAGTGGGCATTTCTACTGGCGCTTCCTTAGCTGCCGTTGCAAAGAAATTAGCAGAAATTCCTGCAGGCTCTAAAGTGCTCACTTTTAATTATGACACAGGAGAAAGGTACTTATCTATTGAAGGATTATTTTAACTAAATAAGAATTTGCTAAATGAAAAAGGCAATCTTATACATATAAAACCTACTAAAAAAGTAGACTAAATGGAACAAAATATACATTTTGGAAAAGTGATTTTGGCAGGCGCAGGTTGTGGTGATCCTGAACTAATAACAGTAAAAGCCGCGCGCTACTTGCGTGAGGCCGATATTGTTATTACGGATCGACTAGTTAGCCAAACAATTTTAGATACTTATGTTGCTTCTAGTGTTCCCATAATATATGTAGGCAAACAATATGAGCAAATTGGTTCTACGCCACAGATTGACATTAATCAAATAATAGTAGATGCTGCTAGTAAGCACAAATTAGTTGTTCGATTAAAGGGTGGAGACATTGCATTTTTTTCGAACATTTTAGATGAATTGCAAACACTAAACCAGCATGGTATTGCTTATGAATTGGTTCCAGGTATTACAGCGGCTTCAGGTGCTTCTGCTTATGCAGGAATTCCATTAACAGCCCGTGGATTCGCTACTTCTGTGAGGTTCTTAACTAATTATTCATCAACAGTGGTAACGAATACTTATTGGAAAGATTTAGCCAAAACATCAGATACACTGGTGTTTTATATGTCGATTGCAACACTTGGTCATTTGATAGAAAAGCTACAAGAAAATGGTATTCCATCCAATAGAAAAATAGCTGTTATATCACAAGCTAGTACGCCATTACAGCAAGTCACAATATTTGGTTTTGATAATTACCAACAGGTTTTAAAAGAGCAAACGTTTTTATCTCCTTCATTGGTTATTATTGGCAAAGTAGTGTCTTTACACGATTCTTTTCAATGGTATAATAATAATAGTAACAGTAATGAATATTATTTCAAACCAGTAAACGAACTGGCTAGTAATTCATTATTCTAAAGATTTGATATGTTAGAAAAAAGTAGTAAAAAAATTACCATTGCATATGGTACAGAAACGGGTAATTCAAAAAAAGTAGCAACTGATTTAGCAGCAAAAGCAAAGAAGCAAAATTTAATTGTTAAAGTAGTTAGTTTAGACCAATATCGTTTAACTGATTTGAGTAAGGAGTTATATTTCTTTACTGTTATTAGTACACAAGGAGAAGGCGAACCACCAACTGCAGCTAAAAAATTCTACGATCATATCCATCAAAATGATTTGCAGTTAAATGCTTTGCAGTATAGTGTTTTGGCATTAGGCGATACCTCTTATCCACTTTATTGTAAAGCAGGAGAAGATGTAGATAACCAGCTTTCTAATTTAGGGGGAAATAGATTAGTGCCTATACAAAAATGCGATGTTGATTTTGATGCCGATGCCGAACAATGGGTGGATAGGGTACTAAATAGTTTACTAGATATTCCTGAGCAACTAGTTGCTGCAAAGCCTGTTGAAACAACTAAGCCAGCAGGGAAAGTTATTCATCAAGGGATAGTTCTTTCGCATATTAATTTAAACGATCGTGGATCTAATAAACAAACCTATCATATAGAAATTAGTGCAGACGGAGTGGTTTATGAAGCTGGAGACTCCATTGGAATTGTGCCAAAGAACCATCCAGACAATGTTTCAGCCATTATTAATTTAGTTTCAATTGATGTAAATGATACCATTCAAATTAAAACAGAATCATTTACAATACTAGATGCACTAACTAATAAATTGAATATTGCTAATTTATCTGAAAAAGTAGTTAAGCGTTATGCAGAAATAACACAATTGGAGATTCCTGCAACTCGATTCGATTTCTTAGATTTATTACAGCAATATCCTGTTAAAAATTCAGGTCAATTTAAAGAAGTATTACAAATATTAAATCCACAATCGCCAAGATTATATACGGTAGCATCTTCGCCAATTGCGCATACCGATGAAGTGCATATTACTGTAGCTAGAGATACATTTTGGGTAGATACTATAAAAAAATATGGTGTTTGCTCTGATTTTTTAAGTCAAATAACAGTATCAAGTACAATAGAATTCTTTGTTCAAAAAAATAAACGTTTCAAACTGCCAAGTACCAATAACGACATTATTATGATTGGCCCTGGTACAGGGATTGCTGCATTTCGTTCTTTTTTAGCAGAGCGTGATGCAAATGGAGCTACTGGAAGAAATTGGTTGTTTTTTGGCGAACAATATTTTGCAACTGATTTCTTATACCAAACGGAATTACAGAATTGGGTGGCAACAGGTGTACTTACAAAATTGAATGTGGCATTTTCAAGAGATCAGCCTAAGAAAATTTATGTACAAGATAGGATGTTAGAAAACGCCGCATCTCTTTATGAGTGGTTAGAAGCTGGTGCATCGGTTTTTGTTTGTGGCAAAAAAGATCCTATGAGTGCCGATGTTGAAAATACTTTATTGCAAATTATTGAGCAAGAAGGTCAGCAATCAACTACTGAAGCAAAAGCATATTTAGAATTACTTAAAGAGCAGCATAGATACCATAAAGACGTTTATTAATTCGGTACATTTTTTAGCATTACAATAATTATCAAGCATGTTAACAGAACAAAAATTATCGGGCATTGAAAAAATAAAAACCCAAAGTAATGGACTAAGGGGAACACTAGTGGAAAGTTTGCAAGACGAAATTACAGGAGCCATTCGTGAAGACGATCAAGCGGTGATTAAGTTTCATGGAATGTATCAACAAGATGATCGTGATAGACGTGAAGAGCGCGCAGAAAAAAAACTAGATCGGTTATATAGTTTTATGATCCGTTTGCGATTGCCTGGTGGATTTTTAACCGCTAAACAATGGGAGGCAACACACCATATTGCTGGGGAATATTCTACAGGTGTTATTAAAATTACTAGTCGTCAAACCATTCAACTTCATGGATTGGTGAAGTCGGCAATTAAGCCCACTATTCAGGCTTTTAATGCCTCAAATTTAGATTCTATTGCTACTTGTGGAGATATCAATAGAAATGTATTGTGCAGCTCGCATCCGAACGAATCTGCCATACACGCGCAAGTATTTGCCTATGCCGATAAAATAAGTGAACTATTAATGCCCAAAACAAAAGCCTATTACGAAATATGGTTGGGCGACGAAAAAATAGTGGATAAAAAAGACGAAGAAGATCCGTTATACCAAGATAGGTACTTACCTAGGAAATTTAAAATTGCTATTGCTATTCCACCAAATAATGATGTAGATGTTTATGCAAACGATATTGGGTTGATTGCAGTAATTGAAAATGAGCAATTAAAAGGATTCAATATTGCGATTGGCGGTGGATTGTCTACCACACATGGTAACCCAGAAACCTATGCAAGAATTGGTACTGTTATTGGTTTCACCGATACAGAAGAAAAAACCTTAAAAGTCATTTATGAAATATTAACTATTCAACGTGATTATGGAAATAGGTCTGATAGAAAATTAGCACGATTAAAATATACCATAGATAAATTGGGGGTTAATTGGTTTAAGTTAGAATTAGAAAAGAGAATTGGATTTGCATTAGAAGAGGCGAAGCCAATTGCTTTTACCCAAAGAGTAGACCATTTTGGATGGCAAACAAATGCCCAAGGCTTGTGGTATTATACTGTGTTGGTTGAAAATGGAAGAGTGTTAGATACTGAAACATTGCCATTGAAATCGGCCTTATTAGCTATTGCAAAAACAGGCTTATCAAACTTTCGATTTACCTGTACACAAAATTTAATTCTAAGCGATATTCAGGCCGATGATAAACAAACAGTTCATGCTATTTTAGAAAAATTTGGCATTATTGCCCATACAGAATTGAGTTCGCTAATACGAAAAAATAGTATGGCTTGTACTTCTTTACCAACATGCCCATTGGCACTTGCAGAAGCACAAAGGTATTTGCCAGATTTGCTTACTAAAATTGAACCGATACTAGAAAAATATTCATTGAGTAAAGAAGCCATTGTTATTCGAATGACAGGTTGCCCCAATGGTTGTGCACGACCCTATTTAGCTGAAATAGGATTTGTAGGGACAGCGCCAGGTAAATATAACCTGCATTTGGGTGGAGACCGTCAAGGAGAAAGACTGAACAAAATTTATTTAGAAAGTATTGATGAAGCAACTATTTTAAAAACCTTAGATGGCTTGTTTGCGCAATACGCTACCGAAAAAATAGCCAATGAAACTTTTGGTGATTTTTCAGTTAGAAAAAATTGGGTAATATAATGATTAATTATACAGAACAAATAGCAGCCAAACTCCATCAGTTAAAAGAAACTGGAGGATACCGTTATTTTTTAGACGTAAATAAATCTGCACAACATTTTCCAAATTTTTATTTCGAAGACGTAACTGGTGTAAAGCGAAAAGCCATTAACTGGTGTAGCAATGATTATTTAGCCATGAGTGTAAACGAAGCGGTAATTGGAAAATTAAGTTTTGTAGCACATCGATCTGGTGCAGGTAGTGGTGGAACGCGTAATATTTCTGGCACCACTAATTACCATAGAATACTAGAAAATACTTTGGCAAAACTGCACCAAAAAACGGCTTCGCTTTTATTTGGAAGTGCTTACTTGGCTAATTTAACCGCACTAAGTACCCTTGGTAAAATTTTGCCTGAACTTGTTTTTATTTCAGATGAAAATAACCATGCATCAATTATAGAAGGAAATAAAGCAAGTGGCTCCCAGAAATTAATTTTTAAACACAATGATATTATTGATTTAGAAAAATGTTTACAATCCTTACCAATTGATCAACCAAAAATTATTGTTTTTGAATCTGTGTATTCAATGAGTGGAACAATTGCGCCAATTGTAGATATTGTTTTATTAGCAAAAAAATACCAAGCACTTACCTATATAGATGAAGTGCATGCAGTAGGATTATATGGAGAGAAGGGTGGAGGATTGACTGAATTATTACATATTCAACAAGGTGTAGACATTATAAATGGCACACTAGCTAAGGGTTTTGGGGTTTTAGGAGGGTATATTGCTGGAGATAAAACAATCATTGATGCCATTAGAAGTTTTGGTGCTGGTTTTATTTTTACTACATCATTGCCTCCTGCAATTTGTGCGGCTGCTAATACAAGTATAGAATTATTACAAAGCAATCCTAGTATCGGTGAGCAATACCACCAATCAATTCAAAAATTTAGAGAAGTTTTAATTGCACATGCTATTTCCTTTCATCCCAATCAAACCCATATTACAATTATTCCTATTGGAGATGAAATAATTTGTAAAAAAATATCAGACAGTTTATTGTTTGAATACGGTATTTATATTCAGCCTATTAATTATCCAACAGTAAAAAAAGGGGCTGCTTGTTTAAGAATTACACTAACAGCCAAACACAGCCAAGCAGACATGGTTTATTTGGCAATAAGCTTACAAGAAGTGTTAAAAAACATATCTGTTAAGCAACCTGTAAAAAACTATAAAAATGTATTGGCATGAAAAATGTTTTTATAATAGTTTGTAGGGGCTCTTGGCTTTCACTAGCGCAGGTTGAATTGTTTAAAAGCAAAGTGGCAAAATATTTTCCTGCCGTTGAATTGAAAACATTAATCAAAGAAACCAAAGGAGATCGTGAACAGTCTACACCCTTGCATTTAATAGAAGGGAAAGACTTTTTTACTGCAGAAATTCAAGAAGACTTACGCAGTGGTAAAGCAGACTTTGCGGTACATTCAATGAAAGATGTTAGTGGAGACCATTTTTTTGAACAAAGTTTTTATAGAATTCTAGACAGAGACGATATTCGAGATGTAGTGATTTTCAATAAAAACATTATTGATAAATTAAAAAATAATGAACCAATTGTTATAGGCACATCTTCTCCAAGACGTACTAGAATGGCAACTGCGTTTTTACAAAAAGCATTACCTCAATTTTCTGAATCCCCAATTGATTTACAAACGAAACCTATTCGAGGGAATGTAGATGGTCGACTTAAAAAATTATCCGATACAGGTGAGTTTGATGGCATTGTTTTAGCCATGGCAGGACTCAATCGTTTATTGGCATTTGAGCAGTCTAAACAGACTGTTCAATTATTATTATCCGATAAAAAAATAATGGTATTGCCATTGTTTGAATGTCCACCTGCAGCTGGTCAGGGAGCAATAGTAGCAGAAACCAATATAGATAATTTAGATGCCATTGAAGTTTTAACACAAATCACCGATAAAGAAAATACAATAGCCATTCAAGAAGAACGCTTGATAGCAAATACATATGGGTATGGTTGTTCGCAACCATTTGGCGTATTTCATTTAAGTACGCCAACAATTGCGTTTACTTATGCCGCTGGTACCAATATCCAAGAAGAAAATTTTACTGAATGGCATTATAAACTACCTGAGTTAAATGCAAATCAAATAATTTTTAGTGGGTCAGATTATATGAAAGATTTTTTTACTGAAACTTATTTAGAACATACCAAAATTGATTCAAGTAGTAAGGCGTTATTTATTGCAAGTTATAAATGCTTACACAATACTAAACTCATTCAAAATGCAAATAATAAACGTGTTTGGGTAGCTGGTTCAAAAACCTGGTTGGCATTAGCTAAAAAAGGAATTTGGGTGGAAGGTTCTGCAGATGGATTGGGTTTAGAATCCATTCTTCCAACAATGAATAATTCACTCATGCAACTTTCAAAAAATCAGTTCACAATACTAACTAATAATAATAGTGTTGTTAATTGGTTAGCGGATGGTTATGATGCCGTAGCTAGTTATACTTTGCATCCATCTATTCAATCAACAATTATAAAAGAAATAGCAGCTGCAGATTTTATTTTTTGGGCTAGTTTTCAACAATACCAAATTGCACACCAATATGCCAAACCTACTGCATTACACGCGTGTGCATCAGGTAAATCTGCTGATAGATTAATGCAACTAGGTATTCGGCCATTTATTTTTCCCACCATTAAAGCATTTATAGCATGGAAAGCCAAAGCTACTTTAACAACCGCCGCAGAATAAGGGCCAATGCACATATTAGGGAATTAGCTAGTTCAGTTTATTTAAACCACAAAGAGTTTATACAGCCCTTGTTTGTTGATGAATCAATCAATGCAAGAACGCCCATTTCTTCATTGAATGAAGTGAATTCCGATACCATTGATTCTTTGCTTTTGCAAATAGCATCAGATATTAAATTTGGCGTTACAAAATTTTTACTCTTTCCAGTTCCGTTAAAAAAATCCAACAATAATTTTGATTTTTCATTTGTATTAAAAGCCTATGAGTCTATCCGTGCCAATTTTGGTGATAGTATTTGGGTTGCTGCAGATGTTTGCTTGTGTGCTTATACTAGCCATGGACATTGCGGTGTTTTGAATAAAAATAAATCTGCCGTACTCAATGATGCATCTGTAAAAATCATTGCAGATTATGCTTTACAATTGGCGCAAGCAGGTGCAGATTGTATTGCGCCAAGTGATATGATGGATGGTAGGATTCATGCAATTCGTTCTATTTTAAATGAAAATGGTTTTGACAACAAAGCCATCATGAGTTATTCCGCAAAATTCAGTTCGCAATTTTATGGACCATTTAGAGATGCTTGTAAATCTACACCAGGAAAAGATTGTTTAATAACTGATCGTAAAACATATCAATCATCAGCTTTCAATGGTAACGATGCCATTTTATCTACCATACGTGATATTGAAGAAGGTGCCGACATAGTAATGGTGAAGCCTGCTTTAGCTTATTTAGACATCATTCAAAAAATAAAACAACAAACAGCATTTCCATTAGCAGCATACCATGTTAGTGGTGAATACCAAAGCATAGAATTACTGGCACAACAACAACTAGTAGAACGTAGTAATGCACATGTAGAAGTTTGGACTGCTATTAAAAGAGCAGGAGCTGATATTATTATTTCTTATGCTGCAAGGCATGCTCAAAATTGGATTAAAGAAATTAATTATTAAAAGTCTACTAAATAAGTAGGTTTCATATATCTTTGTAATTGTAAATATTTTTCATGCAAGAACTGTCTGATGCTACATTAATTCCTAACAAACAATTGACGATTGAAAGAAATCGGCTATTTCCAGTTTTCTTGAAAATTGAAACACTATCATTACTTATTGTAGGTGGTGGAAAAGTAGCATTAGAAAAGTTAGAGGCAGTGATTCAAAATGGGCCTGATACAAAAATTAAATTAGTTGCTGAATTAATTGATTCAGAAATTGTTTCGATTGCAAAATTGAATACCAATATTGAATTAGTTCAAAAGTCTTACGCAGCTTCTGATTTGCTAAATATCGATTTGGTAATCGCAGCGGTAAATGATATTCCACTCAGTGAAATCATTAGAGCTGACGCAAAAAAAGCTGGTCTATTAATTAATGTAGCAGACAAACCAGCACTTTGTGATTTTTATTTAGGTTCCATTGTAACCAAAGGGAATTTAAAAATCGCCATTTCTACCAATGGTAAATCACCTACAATTGCCAAGCGATTAAAAGAAATATTTAATGAAGTATTGCCCAATGAATTGAATGATTTATTGGATAGTATGGAGAAAATTCGCAATCAACTAAAAGGCGATTTTGCAACCAAAGTGATTAAATTGAATCAATTAACAAAAGGTTTGGTAGAAAAGGATTCCTTAGATATTCATGAGGCAGAAAAAAAATGGAGAAGCATTGCTTCTAAATTTGTATTTGCCTTCTTCTTTATGTTTATTGGTTATTTTATTTTAACCTATGTACCTTTTAATAATATAGTTACTGGAATAAAATCCATTCCGCTACATATAGAGCCTGTATTTTATTGGATGATCTTTGCTGGTTTTTTAGCGCAATTAGTAGATGGTGCTTTGGGTATGGGATATGGCGTTACTTGTACTACTATTTTATTGTCGTTGGGTGTAAACCTTCCTGCAATTAGTGGTAGCATTCATACTGCTGAAATGTTTTCGAGTGGGGCATCTGGTTATAGCCATTATCGCTTTGGGAATGTTAATAAAAAATTATTTAAAACTTTATTGGTTCCAGGAGTAATTGGGGCCATTCTTGGCGCTTATTTATTGTCGAAATTTGGCGACCAATATGCCAATTATATTCGTCCTATTTTGGCTGCGTATACATTGTTATTGGGGATTCGTATTTTCTATAATGCATTTAAGAAAAACAAAAAACCGCAGAAAGTAAAAAATGCTGGATGGCTTGCCGGAGCAGGAGGATTTTTAGATTCTTTTGGTGGAGGAGGATGGGGCCCATTGGTTACAAGTACCTTGATTTCAAAAGGAAGAACCCCACGCTTTGTAATAGGCACAGTAAGTATTACAGAGTTTTTTGTTACCCTTGCAAGTGCCCTAACTTTTTTTTCTATGCTAGGAATTAGTCATTGGCAAATAATTGTAGGATTAATTATTGGCGGAATGACAGCTGCCCCAATTGCTGCAAAATTAGCGGGCAAACTTCCGCTTAAAACCATGTTTATTTCGGTTGGTGCTTTAGTAATTATTTGGAGCCTTCGTGTTTTATTAAAAGCGCTTGGCGTATTTTAATTTGCTTAATTCCCATCAGGTTTAATAGCGCTAATATGTGTACTCAATGGCCAGAAGAACAATGCAGGATCATCTGGCTTTGCAGGATCAAACACTGGCAAATTGGGTAGTAAATACTTGGCCAAAGGATGTTGTAAATCTTTCAAGCCTTGTACCATACATTTTGCTAATTCATAAGCACCATAAGTATTAAAATGGGTATCATCCTTTAGTTCTAAAGTTTGTAAGGGGAAACTATTTGCAGGATAATGCACAAATGCTTTTTTAGATGCCACAGGGCCCCATGCTTCATACAATGTTTTGCTAATGGCATTCATGTCAATCATGGCTATGTTTTCTTCTTTAGCCGTTTCTCTCATTGCGGCTGGATAGTCGCCAAGTGTATTGGTAATTTTTCCGGTAGAATCAAAACTCCTACGATTCATAGAAGTTACTAAAAATGGAATTCCACCTTTTTCTTTTACTGCAATGATGAATTTTTTTAATAATGTTTTATAACTAGTAAAAGCACCAATGCCAGGTCCTTTTTGTTTTTGATCGTTGTGCGCAAATTCAATAAATAGGTAGTCGCCTTTTTTTAGTAAGCTCAATAATTTTTCTAAACGTTTTTCGCCCAAGAAGCTATTGAGTGTTTCTCCAGATTCTGCATAATTGGCAATTGCAATTTCTGATGGTTTAAAAAATCTAGGAATCATTTGCCCCCAAGAAGCCCATGGCTCGCGGTCTTGGTCTACAACTGTAGAATTACCGGCTAAAAAAATAGTAATGGCCGAATTGTTCGGTTTAATTTCTATTCCTGTTATTTTAGGGTTGGCATTATTAAATTCAAGGGTTAATAAATTATCCCAGTGTAGGTAATCCGATTCAGAAACATTGGGCCTTGATTTTAATTTTACTTTTCCGGTTACTACGCCATTTTCATTTCTTATTAAACTGTCTTTAATATGAATGGTAATAGTTTGCGAACTAAATTGCCCTTTATTGGTATGAATATTTTCTAGCATTAGTCGGCGACATTCTGTTCTAACTGTGGTAGTGCTTTCGCCATCAGCATCTCCAAAATGAATGGTTACATCGTAATTGCCATCAGGTACTTTTACTGAAAAATAAAATGGTTTTGTGCTGGTGCAATAATCGGCATCAAGTAAGTTTTTTCCGCCTCGGTTCACACCAATAATTTCGGCATCTCCAGAAAATCCAAAACCAGTACTTGCACTATATTTATTGGTTGGCAACACTTTTGTATAGCCTTTTGCAGCTTTACCTGTTCCAAAATCAAATTTAAATAGGGGTGTATTATTTTGTGCGCTTGCTAAAAATGCAATCAATAATAAAGGAGAAAAAAGCATACAATGTTTCATGATATTCATTTGTGGGGGAAAATTATTTTTCTTCTAATTGTAAGGCACTATCATTTAAATAGTAATGGTATTTTTTAATTAAGTCTAATACTTCTGCACCTGCTAATAATACTGGACCATAGCCATGCGCAGCATATATATTGGTTGGGCGATAATAATAAAATGCAGGATCAAAAGCCATTCCAGTTCCAACACAGGTTCCTTCAATTTGACCTGCAGTTGTAACTTTTGTTGCTACTGCATTCCAAGCCAATAAAACAGCAGGGCCATAAGTTTTTGGATTGATCCATCCTTTGTTTATGGCATGTGCCATACAATAAGCATAAATAGCCGTTGCAGAAGTTTCTAAATAACTGTCTTGTCTGTCAAGTAATTGGTGCCAAAATCCGCTGCCAGA
>CAIKZP010000163.1 GCA_903831935.1 uncultured Bacteroidota bacterium
AAAAAATATTTATAATAGTATGGCAGCTAGCGCATAGTCTGCCACTAGTATTAATATACAACTAACTACAACAGCACTAGTACTTGCTCTACCAATTTCTAAAGCACCACCTTTAACATGGTATCCAAAATAGGCAGGTACTGTACTTAATATAAAAGCGAATGTATAAGCTTTGTACAATGCAAAATTGATATTGTATAAATTTAAACTTTGACGCAATCCCATATCAAAAATATCTGTTGCAATAATACCAGACATAGCACCTGCAGTTCTACCACCCCAAATACCCAATACAGCAGATATTACAATTAAGCAAGGAATCATTACCAAAGCCGCTAATATTTTTGGAAATATTAAATAACTTTTTGAATTAATTCCCATGATTTCTAGCGCATCAATTTGTTCGCTAATTCGCATATTGCCAAGTTCACTAGCAATTTTACTTCCTACTACTCCTGCCAATACAATACTTAAAACGGTAGGCGATAATTCTAGAATAATACTATCCCTAACAATTTGTGCAACTGTAGACATTGGAACCAATGGGCTTACTAATTGATAAGCAGTTTGTACTGTTGTTACCGCTCCCAAAAAAATAGAAATAATAACTACTATAGGCAATGCCCCAATACCAATTTCTACGCATTGGTGAATGAACTCTTTCCAATACATGCGCCAGTTTTCGGGCTTGGTAAACATGCCTTTTAGCATCAATAAATAAGATCCAAAATGGGTGAAAAATGTCATGCTATTTTTTTATTTCTTACGTTTTTTTAATCTTTTCCACCAACTGCTAGTTTGTATTTGCGCATCGGTATCACCCTTGCATTTCAATTGGGCATCAACCACTGCAACAATTGCCATGTTTATAATATTTCGAACACTACTTCCTAATTGCAAAACATGTACTGGTTTTTTTAATCCTAATAAAATAGGACCAATAGCATCTGCACCACCAATTTCTTTTAATAAATTATAAGTAACATTACCAGAGGTTAAATTTGGAAACATTAACACATTAACTTCTTCATCTACTAATTCACTAAACGGATAATTGTCGCGTAAAATTTCTTTGTTAAAGGCCAAACTACCTTGCATTTCACCGTCAACAATTAAGGAAGGATTTCTTTGTTTTAAAATTCTAGTAGCTTCTGCTACAAGTTTTGCTTCAGGAGAATCGCTACTTCCAAAATTACTATAACTCAACATAGCAATACGAGGTGTTAAATTAAAGTTCCTTACCTCTTTTGCAACCATCATTGTAATATCAGCTAACTCAATTGCAGTAGGATTAAAATTCACTGTGGTATCGGCTAAAAACAAAGGTCCTTTTTTGGTTAATAGCAAATACATGCCAGCAATTTTTTTAACCCCTTCTTCTGTACCTATAATTTGAAGTGCAGGACGAATGGCTTCAGCATAGTTTTTTGTAAGACCCGATAACATGGCATCAGCATCACCTGTTTCCACCATCATGCAACCAAAATGGTTGCGATCTTTCATCATTTTAATACTCTCGTAATGATTTACACCACGTCTTTGCCTTTTCTTAAAAAACATTTCGGCATATAACTCTCGCTTCGCTTCATTTTCATCACTCCTAGGATCAATAATTGGCAAATCTGTTAAGTCGATATTATTTTGTTCTGCAATGGCACGAATTTTTATAGGATCTCCTAATAAAATAGGATACGCAATACCCTCATCGTATACAATACTTGCCGCTTTTAATATTTTAATATTGTCTGCCTCTGCAAATACCAAGCGTTTTGGCCCCTTTCGCGCTTTGTTGCCAATCACACGCATCAATTGGTTATCTAATCCTAAGCGTTTATTTAATTCCAATGCATAGGCATCCCAATTGGTAATTGTTTTTTGAGCTACCCCCGATTGAATTGCTGCTTTTGCAACAGCTGGTGCAACTGTAGATAATAACCTAGGGTCTAAAGGTTTTGGAATAATATATTCAGGACCAAAAGACATGTTCTGTTGGTTATATGCCATGTTAACAATATCTGGTACTGCAGATTTTGCTAAATCGGCCAAAGCCCTAACTGCTGCGAGTTTCATGGCTTCGTTAATTTGTTTAGCACGTACGTCTAAAGCACCTCTAAAAATATATGGAAAGCCCAATACATTGTTTACTTGGTTCGGGTAATCGGTTCTGCCTGTTGCCATAATCAGGTCTTTTCTAACAGCAGCTGCATCGGCATAACTAATTTCAGGATCAGGATTGGCCATAGCAAAAACAATCGGATTTTTTGCCATTGATTTTACCATCTCTGGTGTAATTACATTGCCTACGCTTAGTCCTAAAAACACATCTGCATCTTTCATGGCTTTGTCTAAATTCCAATCAGATTTTTTTACTGCAAATTTTTCTCTGATAGGTCCTAGATCTGTTCTTCCTTGGTGTAATACTCCGTCTTTGTCAAATACAATAAAGTTCTCGTAACGCGCTCCTAGTGCTACATACAATTGAATACAAGCCATTGCTGCAGCGCCTGCTCCATTAACAACAAACCGAACTTTTTCAATTTTCTTTTTTTGTAATTCTAGTGCATTCAACATGGCCGCACTACTAATAATAGCTGTGCCATGTTGGTCGTCGTGCATGACCGGAATATTCATTTGTTCTTTGAGCTGTTGCTCTATATAAAAACATTCCGGCGCCTTAATATCTTCTAAATTAATACCTCCAAAAGTGGGCTCTAAGGCTTTAACTATTTGAACAAATTTTTCGGGATCTTTTTCATTGATTTCAATATCAAACACATCTATATCGGCAAATATTTTAAACAATACAGACTTTCCCTCCATCACTGGTTTACTTGCATCAGGACCAATATCTCCAAGACCTAAAACAGCAGTTCCATTCGTAATTACACCTACCAAATTACCTTTAGCAGTATACTTGTAAACATCTTCTATATTATTGAAAATCTCTTTGCAGGGCTCTGCAACTCCAGGACTATAAGCCAAACTCAAATCACGTTGTGTTTTAGCCTCTTTGGTAGGAACTACTTCAATTTTACCCGGGCGACCATTGGCATGGTATTCAAGTGCCTGTTCTTTTCTTAAATCAGCTTGTTTAGACATAGTTTATTTTTAAGCTTTCCCATCAACACAGTTCACAAAATTACAATATAAACAATAGCATTATAGAGTTGCTTTTGCACCCAACCAGGCCATCATGCCCATACCTGTTTCAATAGCTCTTTCGTCGATATTGAATGTAGGTGTATGCACATTAGAAACAATTCCAGCCATTTCGTTACGAACGCCTAGTCTAAAAAAGCAACCTGGAATTATTTGGGTATAATAACCAAAATCTTCTGCACCCATTCTCATTTCCGTTTCTGGCACATTGCCATTACCCATATAGGTTTCAGCTAACTGCCAATTAGTATCTGTAAAAGCCGGATCATTATCTACTGTTGGATAACCTACATCAACCAATACATCTATTTCAGCGCCCATCGATTCGGCAATACCTGTTGCTAGTTTGCGAATTAAATCGTGTGCCTTATAACGCCAGGTTTCATCCATTGCACGAAATGTTCCTTTGAGTTTTACTTCGCTAGGAATAACATTTGTAGTGTGTCCCCCTTGAATAGAACAGATAGACAAAACAGATGGTGATGCAGGATTATTATTACGAGAAATAATTTGTTGTAAACTCACAATTAAATGCGATGCAATTAAAATAGTATCTGCTGTTAAATGTGGCGCTGCGGCATGACCACCTTTGCCACGAATAGTAAAATACAATTCATCGGCACTAGCCATTACCCTTCCTTTTCTAAAACTTAATTTTCCAAAATCTAAACCAGGATGTACGTGCAACGCAATGATACAAGCAGGTGCAGGGTTCTGCAATACCCCATCTCTAATCATATAACTAGCCCCACCAGGATTTTTTTCTTCGCCTGGTTGAAAAATTAATTTTATAGTTCCTTCCCACTCATTTTTTAAAGCGAATAAAATTTTTGCAGCACCCAATAAAATAGTGGTATGTACATCATGCCCACAAGCATGCATAATTCCTTCGTTTAATGACTTATAACTCAAGTCATTTTCTTCCTGAATTTGTAATGCATCCATATCTGCTCTAAGTGCTATTACGCGACTTTGTGGATTTTTTCCTTCAATGATTCCTACCACACCTGTTGTAGCAATCACTTCAAACGAAATACCAATTTCCCTTAGTTTCGATTGCACAAATTTGCTGGTTTCAAACTCTAAATAACTTAATTCTGGATGCGCATGTAAATGACGTCGCACCGAAATAAATTCTTCTGAATATGCTTTAGATAATGACTGTATATTTTCAAGTAATTCCATACCTTAATTGCTTATTGTTATTGGTTGTCTTCCGTTTCTTTAATAGGTGTGTAGTCGATGGTGTCCTCAACTATAAATACCCCGTCTGGAAATAATTTATTAATACTCAAGCGAAATTTTTCTGCCTCTGCTTTTGTTATAAAATTACCCATTCGCACTTTAAAATTAGGTGACTGAAACAAGGTAACTGTTTTTTGATCAGGAAAACGGGCCAATAAATCTGCTTTTGTTTTAAAAGCAAGGTCACGGCTTGCGGTACTTAGCACTTGAATGCGAAACCCTTTGTATTGACCTGTACTCGTTAACTGAGCAGCGCGGTTATTAATTTGTAATTGTTTGGCTGTTAAAACATCTAGTCGGGCATCTTTGTGCACTATTACTGTATCATTCGCATACAAACTAATGGTTGAAGCGAAAATAAATACAAATAAAAAAATAGCAGTTTTCATACACAACTAAATAATAGGTAGCAGTTAAATAAATCTACTACAAGTTAAAATTAATAGTTTGAACTAGCAATAGGTGCTCCTGTTACAATGGCAACTCCAGCACTACATCCTAGTCTAGTAGCACCAGCATCCACCAATTCTTTTGCAAATGCATAATCCCTTATGCCACCTGAAGCCTTAATTTGAACATGCTCAGGCAAATGAAGTCTGAATAGTTTAACTGCTTCAACAGTAGCTCCTTTTTCGGCATAACCTGTTGAAGTTTTTAAATAATCAATGCCAGCTGCTCCATAAATATCACAACAGGCAATAATTTCTTCATTGGTTAGTACACCAATTTCAATAATTACTTTAATGATTTTATGCTTACTCTTTACTATTGGCATGATATGGTTGATTTCATTTGCCAAATAAGTAAAGTCTTTATTTTTTATAGCCGAAATATTACAAACCATATCTAATTCATCTGCGCCATCCACCATTGCCAACACAATCTCTGCAATCTTTGATTCTACTGCAGAATAACCAAATGGAAATCCAATAACGGTAGCCACTTTCACCTTACTTGATACCGTTAGTGATTTTGCCAACTTAACAAAATTTGGTGGCACACAAACAGCCGCAAATTGATAGTCCATTGCTTCTTTGCATAATTTTTCAATGTCTGCTACCAATGTTGTTGGCTTAAGAATAGTATGGTCTATATAGCTGTTAAGTTGCATGATTAAAATTTAAAAACGTATTTGATTAAAACATACAATGGGCTTGTAATTCACTTACAAACCCATTGCTTTTTATCTTGCTATTTAATTGTAAGTATTACACTGCATCTCTTCCATGACATGCTTTAAATTTCTTTCCACTTCCACAAGGACAAGGATCGTTTCGGCCAATCTTTGGACCAACTTGAACTGGTTGTTGCTTTACAGGAGTTGGATCGTAATAATCATTCTCTGTTGGAGCAGCACCCATATCTTCTTTTTGTGTACGCATTTTGCTCAAGTCTGTTTTTTGTTGACGACCTTCTTTCACAACTTCTCCATCATTTAAGGGAATGGCTGAATGAGAAAGGAATTGAACAATATCTTTATTTACTTCACCGTCCATTTTTTTGAACAAATCAAATGCTTCCATCTTATAAATAACCAATGGATCTTTTTGTTCGTAGGTAGCAGTTTGTACACTTTGTTTTAAATCATCCATTGAACGCAAATGCTCTTTCCAAGCATCGTCAATAAATCCTAGTGTTACAGTTCTTTCTTGTGCATTCATTAATTCTACACCAGCAGACTGAATGGTTTTTTCCATAGGTGCTAATACCTGAATTATGCGTTTGCCATCAGTGAAAGGAACAATCACATTTTCAATATGTGACCCTTGTTGTAAACGAATATTTTTAAATACAGGAATAGATTGTGTAGAAAGATCTTTTCTTTTTCTTTCATAATTATCTATTGCTTCGCCGTATAATTTTTCGGTCAATTGAAGTTCCGAAGATTTACTTAATTCGGCAGCAGTAATACTAGAATCAATACCAAAATTTACAATTACGGCTAAGCGGAAACCTTCGTGGTCATTGATTTCTTTGAAAGAATTAATTAATCCTTCTGCAACTGTATAAAACGCATTGTCTAAATCAAGTGCTAGTCTTTCGCCAAACAAAGCATGGTTCCGTTTGCTATAAATTACGGTACGTTGTTTGTTCATTACATCATCGTATTCCAACAAACGTTTACGAATACCAAAGTTATTTTCTTCTACTTTTTTCTGTGCACGTTCAATAGATTTGGTAATCATACTGTGCTGAATTACTTCGCCTTCTTTATATCCAGCAAAGTCCATCACTTTGGCAATACGTTCACTACCAAACATACGCATCAAATCATCTTCTAACGATACAAAGAACAAAGAAGACCCTGGATCTCCCTGACGTCCTGCACGACCTCTTAACTGCCTATCAACACGGCGAGACTCGTGACGCTCTGTACCCAAAATAGCCAAACCACCGGCTTCTTTCACACCAGGTCCTAGTTTAATATCTGTACCTCTACCAGCCATGTTTGTAGCAATGGTTACTGCACCAGCAAATCCGGCTTCTGCAACAACTTGTGCTTCGCGCGCATGTTGTTTAGCGTTTAATACATTGTGTGCAATTTGTTTTTGACGAAGCATTCTACTCAACAATTCACTCACTTCAACAGAAGTTGTACCAACCAATACTGGTCTTCCTGCTTGCGTTAATTTTACAATCTCGTCTATTACAGCACCAAATTTTTCACGCTTGGTTTTAAATACTAAATCTTGGTCATCAATTCTAATAGCTTTAACATTTGTAGGAATGGTTACAACATCTAATTTGTAAATATCCCATAACTCCGAAGCCTCTGTTTCTGCAGTTCCGGTCATACCAGCTAACTTGTGGTACATCCTAAAATAGTTCTGTAAAGTAACCGTTGCATAGGTTTGTGTAGCCGCTTCGATTTTTACATTTTCTTTTGCTTCAATCGCTTGGTGTAAACCGTCTGAATACCTGCGTCCGTCTAAAATACGACCTGTTTGTTCGTCTACAATTTTTACAGATTCATCCATCACCACATACTCAATATCCTTGTCAAATAAAGTGTATGCTTTTAATAATTGTTGTACTGTATGAATACGATCTGCTTTTACAGAATAGTCATTAATAATGGCTTCTTTGCTGTGCAATTTTTCTTCTGAACTAAATGCAGTGTTCTGTTCAATATTGGCTAAGGAGATACTGATATCAGGTAGTATAAAGAAATTAGGATCTTCTCCAGAACGAGTAATTAATTGAATCCCTTTATCGGTTAATTCAACTGAATTGTTTTTTTCGTCAATATAAAAATATAGTTCTTCATCGGCAGTAGGCATTTCTCTGCTCTGGTCTGCTAAATAGAAATTTTCTGCTTTTTGTAATTTTACACGAATTCCTGGCTCACTTAAAAACTTAATCAAGGCATTGTTTTTTGGCAACCCTCTGTGTGCACGGAAAAGGGCCAATCCACCATCTTTAGGATCGTCGTTTCCTTCAGCTATTTTTTTCTTCGCTTCGTTTAAAAACTGGTTGGTGGCTCTTTTTTGCGCATCTACCAATTTTTCAATTCTTGGTTTTAGTTCAAAAAACTGTTGCTCATTGGTGCTATGACCAATTGGTCCAGAAATAATTAAAGGCGTACGCGCATCATCAATCAATACAGAATCTACCTCATCAACCATAGCAAAATGGTGTTTGCGTTGTACCATTTCTTCTGGTGTATGCACCATGTTATCACGCAAATAATCAAAGCCAAATTCGTTATTGGTTCCGTAAGTAATATCAGACAAATAAGCATTGCGCCTTGCTTCGCTATTTGGTTCGTGTTTGTCAATACAATCAACAGTAATTCCCAACCACTCAAATATGGTTCCGTTCCACTCACTATCACGTCGAGCCAAATAATCGTTTACCGTTACAATATGTACCCCTTCACCTGCTAATGCATTTAAATACGCTGGCAAAGTAGACACCAAGGTTTTACCCTCTCCAGTAGCCATTTCAGAAATTTTACCTGAATGCAAAACGCTACCACCAATCAACTGCACATCATAATGCACCATGTTCCAAGTAACGGTTCCGCCACCAGCAGTCCAAGTATTTTTAAAAATAGCTTGATCGCCTTTAATAGTGATATAGTCTTTTTTAACACTTAAATTTCTATCCAATTCAGTAGCTGTGCTTGCTATTTCTGTGTTTTCTTTAAAGCGTCGGGCTGTTTCCTTTACCACGGCAAATGCCTCTGGTTGAATAATAGCCAA
>CAIKZP010000164.1 GCA_903831935.1 uncultured Bacteroidota bacterium
ACTTATAATTATATTTATAACAACCAACTAACTAGTGAAAATGGCTACTATCCAATGACAGGAACCAATTTCATGCTAGCCTTGAATATTAATCTTTAAACATTCAATGAAATAGCTGCATAAAAAAAACAGCCTCAATCGAGGCTGTTTTTTTATGCTTATCCGTTTTTATTATTTTGCAATTCTATCTTGCCAGGCCAACATGCCACCAGATACATTCACCAAATTGGTGAAACCCATTTGTTCTAAAATCATGCAAGCTTGTCCACTTCTATTACCACTACGGCAATAAACATATACTTCTTTATCTCTTAAATCTTCTATCTCATCAATTTGCATTGTTTGAACCTGACCAAGTGGCAATAAAATTCCACCGATATT
This sequence comes from uncultured Bacteroidota bacterium, assembly GCA_903831935.1. GTDB lineage: Bacteria > Bacteroidota > Bacteroidia > Chitinophagales > Chitinophagaceae > Sediminibacterium. The sequence goes on from CAIKZP010000164.1 coordinate 382, forward strand.
AAAGTCTGCATGCTCATGAGGTTCTCTAACATCTACTAGATTAATAGATTCCCCAGCAACTAATTTTTCGTTTAAAGCTTCTACGCTAATGGTTTGCATATTCCAATTTTTATTTTAAATTAATGTTGTACGGCTGTAGTTGGAGCAGTAATGCTAGTATCTCTTGCAGGTGGCGCAATGGCGCTAATATAGAGGTCTATCAACTGGCCTGTTTTTATTTTATTGGCAGTTCTAACACCTGGTGTAGTTTCTAAAAATATATCAGGATTTTGTTTCACAATAAAAGATGCGGCAGAATCTGTAATAGTTCCTATTGATATGATGGATCCAACATTTAAACTAAGCGTTGATAAAAAAGATTTGGTTTGATCTAAGGTAAGGCCTACCAAATTTGGCACATCAATTTCAGCACCGCCAATTCCACTTCCAAGCACAAAGCTTACAGAAGATCCTAAAGCAATTTTTGTTCCGGGCTTGATGGTTATATCATTTATTAACTGCTCTAGCACTGCATTGCGAGCCATATCTGGTTTATAAGAAATTTCACCCAATCTTAATCCCAAACTTTGCAAATACATTTCTGCACTACGAATAGAGAACCCAATAAGATTAGGCATTTCAACTAGTGGGGGCAAACTTCTATTAATGGTTAAATAAATTGTTCTGCCAGATTTTACTAGTGCATCTGCTTCGGGAGATTGTTTAACCACAGCTAATTTTGCTACGCTATCTACGTATACCGAATCTTGTAAGGCAACTTGAAAGCCTTTGTCTTCTAATATTTTTTGTGCAGCAATTGCATTTTGGCCAACTACACTTGGCACTTTTTCTGTTTTACCATAGCCGGTTATCCATTGCAATGACAAAAAGAAAATAATTATGAGTATTACCAATAATCCTAGCGCTGCTAAAATATTTGCCCAAAGTGGTTTATGTGTGATGAATTTAAACACAGCTAGTTTTTAATAAATATGAGTAAGGTAAATTGCAATTTTTAGTTGGATTTACCAATTTAAGAATGGTTAATTAACAATATTCTCTACTAGTTATTGAGTGCTTCTTCAATGATAGCAGCGTAAAAATCAGTTAAACTCCATTGCATAGCACGTACTTGTTGGGGTATAACACTTGCATCACTTTGACCTGGCACTGTGTTAACCTCTAACATATATGGCTGCGCTTTTTGTTCATTATAAATAAAATCAATTCTTACCACACCTCTGCAATTCATTACTTCATATACTTTTTTTGCAGCATCGGTTAGTTGCGTTTGCATTTCACTAGTAATAATAGCTGGTGTAATCTCTTCGCTTTTTCCTTGGTATTTTGCTTCAAAATCAAAAAAAGCATTACCCGTTTTTATTTCGGTAATTGGCAGTACGGTGGTAATACCTTTTGCCTTAAAAACGCCAATTGTAAATTCTCTTCCGCTAATAAACTCTTCAATTAACACTTGGTCATCTTCTTTGAAAGCCTTATCTAGCGCAGCATCTAACAAACTAGCTTCGTCTACCCTACTCATGCCAATACTACTTCCGCCATTGTTTGGTTTTACAAATAATGGCAATGATAACTGTGCTAAAATTGCAGCACTTGCAATGGGTGTATGTTTAAAAAGATGTAAAGACTTTGCTACATGAATTCCAGCAAAAGCGGCAACCGCAACTGCATAACGCTTATTAAAAGTTAGCGCAGAAGTGGCTGCATCACAACTGGTATAAGGCAAATGAAGCATATCAAAATAACCTTGCAATTTTCCGTCTTCTCCAGGGGTTCCATGAATGCACATTAAAACAGCATCGAAATTAATTTTTAATCCATTGTCCATTATAGAAAAATCAGCCCTATCTACTGCAGATTTTTCGCCATTAACCGCTTCATACCACCAGCCTGATGGATTGATATCAATTTTGTATAAATCAAATTTTTCTTTATCGGTATGATTGGCCATCGTAGTAGCACTTTTATAGCTGATTTGCGCTTCGCCACTTAATCCTCCAGTTACCAATGCAATCTTTTTTTTCATTCCTTTATAATTAGTTGAACAAATATAGCTTCGATTCATAGAAAGGCAAAATTGTGCATTTTGAACATAAAAAAAGCTGAAGAAACCGCAGTCTCTTCAGCCCTATTAAACGAGAATAAACCGTTTATTAACTATGTAAAAGCTCTTTTTTTGCTAATAAGCTTTCAACTGTTTCTACATATAATTCATCCGGTACACAACAGTCAACAGGACAAACCGAAGCGCACTGAGGCTCTTCGTGGAATCCTTGACATTCTGTACACTTGTTGTGCGTGATGTAATAAGTGTCGGTACTAACCGGCGCAAAACGCTGATCGGCAGAGGCAACTGTTCCATCCATTAAAGTAAAAGATCCTTTTACAGTGGTACCATCGGCAAGAGACCATTCAACACCACCTTCATAGATTGCATTGTTAGGACACTCGGGTTCGCATGCCCCACAATTGATACATTCTTCTGTTATTTTGATAGCCATACAAAATTGGTTTGATAAGTTAGTAACTACATTTGCAATTCAAAATTAAGGCTGACTGATGACTTTACAAACTAGAATTCGATTATTTACAAGATTAGGGGAATATATTTTGCAAGACAATGCCGATTGGCAAGATTGCAAAGAGCGTGCATACCGCGAAAACCCTTGGTTTATTACAGAATTTATAGAATTATCGGTAAAGAAAATTGCCGAGAATTTTTTACAAGAAAAAGCCCTAACCGATTGGGCATTGGCTTATTCTGTACCCGATTGCCCAAATCAACCCAAAAATATTGGGATTGTAATGGCAGGAAACATTCCATTGGTGGGCTTTCACGACCTACTTTGTAGTTTTATTTCAGGGCATAAAACCACGGCAAAAGCCTCTTCTAAGGATAGTGTTTTAATGAAACACCTAGTTAAGAAACTAGCAGAATGGAACCCAACAGTGCTAGATAAAATTGTTTTTGCCGATAATTTAAAAGGCTGCGACGCCTATATTGCCACCGGCAGTAATAATACCAGCCGATATTTTGAATACTATTTTGGCAAATACCCCAATATTATACGCAAAAACCGCAGTTCTGTTGCCATTTTAGATGGCACTGAAACCCCGGTAGCGTTATTGGCTTTGGCAGACGATATTCAATTCTACTTTGGCTTGGGCTGTAGAAATATCACCAAAATATTCGTTCCGCAAGGCTATGATTTTATTCCCTTATTAGATGCCTTGCGCAAATACGAGCATTTTATGGATTTTCATAAATACAAGCATAATTACGATTACCATTTGGCTATTTTAATTATGAGTAACCGCTATTATATGAATAACGACTCTACTATTTTAACTGAAAATATTGCAGTTTTTTCGCCCGTAAGCCAGGTACACTATGCCTTTTATTCAGATGCCAAGACTGTATTAAACGAACTAGCATCGAACGAAGAAGTCCAGTGTATTGTAGGTCATGGTCAGGTTCCATTTGGCATGGCACAAAGCCCATCCTTAACCGATTATGCCGACGGAATAGATACAATGGCTTTTTTAACTAATTTGTAAGCCATTCAATTACTGGTAAAAAGATTTGAAGGCGATTTAACAGATTAGTTGAAAATTCTCAACACAAACTGCTGTACATTCAATTTTAAATCAATTAACCGCTTTGGTAGTAAAAAAAATGTTAAAAGCCAAGGCACTTGAACTGTCAATTCAACAGGTTTATTTATTTGCAATTGAAAAGGCACATTATTTGAATTAACTGAAAAAAAAGAAGCATGAATATGAATTTCAAAAACATGTTAGCCATTGTGGCAATCAGCGCAACCACTGCTATTACTAGTGTTTGGGGCTATGGAAAATTTATTGAACACCAATTAGCAGGCATTCAAGAACCAGGTAAATTACCGGTTAATTATGTGGGATTTTCTGGCAACAATACGCCAGGAACCATGGTAGACTTTACACCAGCAGCAACCAGTGCTACTCCGGCAGTGGTGCATATTAAAACCCGTACCAAAGAACGCCAAGTTAAAAACCAACAACGTCAAAGAAATCCATTTGGAGATTTATTTGGAGGAGACGATGCATTTGGAGATTTTTTTGGTGGAGGACCACGCGTAATACCAGAACAACGCGCAAGTGGTAGCGGAGTAATTATTACAGAAGACGGCTATATTGTTACCAATAACCATGTGGTAGATGGCGCCGATGAAATAAACGTAACCCTTCCTAATAAAAAATCATACAAAGCAACTGTAATTGGTGCAGATCCTAGCAGTGATATTGCTGTAATTAAAATAGAAGGAAAAGGTTTCCCCTATTTAGTATACGGCAATAGTGACGATGTAAAACTAGGCCAATGGGTAATGGCAATTGGTTATCCATTAAGTTTAGACGTTACTGTTACAGCAGGTATTGTAAGTGCTAAATCTAGGTCTATAGGTATTAATGGTCAACAGAGTGCAACTCCAGTAGAATCGTTCATCCAAACAGATGCAGCAGTTAACCCAGGAAACAGTGGTGGTGCTTTAATTAACACCAATGGTGAACTAATTGGCATTAACTCTGCGATTGCCTCTCCTACTGGATCTTATGCAGGTTACTCTTATGCAATTCCGGTTAATATGACCAAAAAAATTGTAACAGATATTGTAAAATTCGGTACTGTTCAAAGAGCATATATTGGTATTAGTTATGCTGGCGAAAATTTACCAGACGAACAAAAGAAAGAATTAGAAAGAGAAATTGGTATTCCTTATAAAGAAGGCGAAGGCGTTTATGTAACAGGTGTTCCAGCTGGTGGTGCTGCAGGTGTTGCTGGAATTAAAAAAGGCGATATTGTTACTAAAGTGAACGGTGTTAATGTAACCAATGGCCCTGAATTACAAGAACAAGTTGCCCGTTTTAAACCAGGCGATAAAATCACACTTGCCTACAAAAGAGCTGGCAAAGAAAATACGGTTAATTTAACTTTAAAAAATAAAGCAGGCAATACCGAAGTTGTAAAGACAAGTTCCATCATGGATCAGTTAGGCGGCGAGCTTGAAACAGTAGACAAAAAAATAGCAGCAGCCAATGATTTAGCGGGTGGTGTTGTTGTTAAAAAAATTGGTACTGGTAGTTTGAAAAATACCAAAATTCAAGAAGGCTTTATTATTACTAGTGTGAGTGGTGAGCCAGTTAAAAATTTAGAAGAATTAAAGACTGCATTGATTGCTTCAAAAAGCGGCACTGTAAGGCTTGAAGGCGTGTATCCTGGGTTTGAAGGATCTTATGCGTATCCTTTGAGTTTAAAAGCCGAGTAAAATTTAGCACTAAATACCATTTAAAAAAATAGGCTGTATTGAAATTGATACAGCCTATTTTTTTCTATACACCAAATACTCTCCTGCCATTAATTCAAATTTTTCACCAGGTAATAATGAGAAAGTTAACTCTGAAAAAACACTGGTGAATGCTCCAGATAACCATTCGTGATTTACTTGAATAGACAAATTATTTTTTGTAGAAATATTTAAAATAACCAATACAATCTCTGAATCTTTTTTTCGCAAAAATGCAAACAACTCGTTGCTGTTTTCTGAAGGTAAAATAAAGGTTTCTCCCAACTGAATAGCCTTACTATTTTTTCTAAAATGCAATAGTGATTTATAAAAACCATGCATTAGCAATGGTTGCTTCCATTCAATTTCGTCTTTGTTAAAAAACTGCAACCTTTTTGTATTGGGCAACTCTTGTCCACTATATACTAAAGGCATTCCAGCCCAAGTAGCCGAAAACACAGCCCATGCTTTTGAGAGCAATCTGTACTTCTCAAATTCCGTTCCGTTCCAACTATTTTCGTCGTGGTTACTGGTGAAATATAATTTAATTGCACCTTGAGGATATTGCGTATAAGCATGCAATTGATTACGGATATCGTGCAAACTTGCATCGGCCCTAGCATGCTTTTCTGTTACATGCATCCAATTCCAAGCATAACTAACGTCAAATGCTTGGTGATAGTTCAACTCATCACATTCAGCAAGCCAAAACAATGGTTTTGCTGCATCGCATTTTGTACGTGCGTCTATCCAAAAATCTAAGGGAACCAAATGCGCCATATCGCAACGAAATCCATCAATATCGGCTTCTCTTACCCAATATTGCATGGCTTTAATTAATGATTCACGCATGGCAGGCACTGTAAAATCAAGGTCTATAACATCTTGCCAACCATTAATTTCAGTGAAATTTCCTTGGGCATCTTTTACAAACCAATCTGGATGTTCAAAAGTCCAATGGTGGTCTAAGCCTGTATGATTGGCCACCCAATCAATGATAATTTTCATGCCAAATGCATGTACTTCTTTTACCAACTGTTTGAAATCTTTTAAATTTCCAAACTCGGGATTGACACTTGTATAACTACTGCAGGCATAATAACTGCCTAAATCTCCAAGCCTACCTTTAACGCTAATTGGGGTGATGGGCATCAACCAAATAATTTCTACACCCATCTCTTTTAACCGAGGCAAATGTTTTGCAAATGCGGCAAAACTGCCCTCTTTTGTGTACTGGCGAATGTTTACTTCGTATATGTTTGCTCCGCTAGCCCAGTCTACTGTAGAAAATTTTTGACTCATAATTTCCATCTATCCCTACAAAGAAATAGTTTTATACCGATATGAGTACAGATAATCAGCCAAAACTAGAAAGAAAGATCAGCCTTTTACAAGCTACAGCCATCAATATGACCGACATGGTTGGCATAGGACCCTTTGTGGTATTGAGTATGGTGGCAGAAATTATGCAAGGGCCTTGGTTTTTATATGCCTGGGTAGCTGGCGCTATTTTGTCTATTGTGGATGCCATGATATGGAGCCAGTTAGGATCTACTTATCCATTAGCGGGTGGTAGTTATAATTTTTTAAAAGAAGGATTCGGCCCAAAATGGGGTAAGCTAATGAGCTTTTTATTTGTTTGGCAAACCATGATTCAGGCGCCCTTGGTTATTGCTTCGGCGGCAATTGGTTTTGCTAGTTATTTTAAATTTCTTATGCCTATTTCTGATGTGCAAGGAAAAATTATGAGTGGCAGTTTGGTGGTATTAATTGTGGTATTGCTTTATAGAAAAATTGAAGCCATTGGTAAAATCAGTGTGCTACTCTGGTTAGGTGTATTGGTTACTATGGCCTGGCTAATTGGTGGTGGATTGTTTCATGGCAATTTTATGCAGCCCATTTACCATATTAATGATGGATTAAAATTAAACCATGCTTTTGCCGCAGCACTTGGTTTTGCTAGCGTTAAAACCATTTATAGTTATTTGGGATATTATAATGTTTGTCATTTGGGTGGAGAAATTATTAACCCTAAAAAAAATATTCCAAAAAGTATGTTTATTTCTATTGCAGGTATTGCTTTTTTATACCTCATGATGAACATAAGTGTTGCATCGGTTTTACCACTTGATCAAATTCAAAAAAGCAAATTTGTTGTAAGTGAATTTGTGCAAACCCTGTCGGGCCCAATGGCAGCAAATATTGCTACAATACTTATTTTATGGGTAGCATTCGCTTCTGTATTTTCTGCTACTTTGGGCTATAGTAGAATTCCTTATGCAGCAGCAAAAGACGGCGCGTTTTTTAAAATATTTGCCAACCTACATCCTACCAAGCATTTCCCGCATGTTTCTTTGTTGGTTTTAGGATCGGTTGCTTTTGTATTTAGTTTGTTGTTTAAATTACAAGAAGTTATTAGTGCTATTTTAGCTATGCGAATTTTAATTCAATTTATTGGACAAGGCATTGGACTGATTTTATTAGTTAAACGCAAAGGGAAGGCTCATTTTGCCTGGAAAATGCCTTTATATCCATTACCAATAATTATAGCCATAATTATTTGGGCATTTTTATTTTTCTCTACCGGAAAAAATATGATGCTCGGAGGATTAACCGTTATTGGGCTTGGGATTATTGCCTATATCATAAAATCTTATAGAAGCAAACAATGGCCATTTATTGGGTAATCAGCAATTGTTTAGGCAATAAGTTTTGCAACAATACACTCAATAAAACTACAGCTATCGCGCCTATTACATTTAGCCATAAAAAGCCTAAGCCTATTAGTTCGTACTTATCTAACAAAAAACAGGTAATTACTAATATTTCTCCTAAAATGGCTGCAATAAAAACAGCATTTGATGCTACTTTTTTACAGTAGAATGCTACTAGAAAAATACCTAATATAACACCATAAAATAAAGATCCCAATACATTCACCGCTTCTATTAAACTCCCCATACCCGTTGCTAATTCTGCAGTGACTATACAAAAAACACCCCAACCCAATGTATAATATTTAGAAATTTTATATTCTGCAGCACACTGCGCAATATTAGTACTATCATATTTTGATTCTCTAAAGCGTACATGAAAATCAATCATAGTGCATGAAGCCAGTGCATTTAAAGATGCCGCAATAGAACCCCATGCCGCTAAAAAAATAATGGCTATCAATAATCCAACCAAACCCTTGGGTAAAAAATCAACTACAAAGCGCAAGAATATATAATTGGTATCATTCGTGTCTGCATCAGGTAATGCTTTTTTTAAAACCGCTTTGTATTGCTTTTGCGTTGCAGCCATTTGAGCCGTTCCTTTTTGCAAACTATCTTTAAATATGGCATTGCCAGGCAACACATAAGCTTTGCTAAATTTTTGTTGATTGATTTGCACTAGCTGAAACTTGGCTTCAATTGATTTCAGTGAATCTTTATAAACTGTTTGATTGGCTTTTTCTGCTACTGCTTTATTAAAAAAAATTGGGGCAGGATTAAATTGATAAAAAGTAAACAGCATTGCTCCTAGTAGCAAAATTAAAAATTGCATGGGCACTTTTACCAAGCCATTCATAAGCAAGCCAACCTTACTCTCTGTATTATCTTTAGCAGTTAAATATCTGCCTACTTGAGACTGGTCTGTTCCAAAATAAGAGAGTGCTAAAAAAAAGCCACCTATTACGCCACTAATAATATTGTAACGATCTTTAAAATCAAATCCGTTTTTGGTAAACCCTGTTGTAATAACATTTAGTTTACCTGAAGCCCCACTTACTTTTAATGCGTCTGTAAATCCAACTCCAGCAGGCAGATAATGCACAATCAAATACCCTGCTACAAACATCCCAATAAAAATAATCACTAGCTGCAATTGCTGGGTATAAGCAACCGCTTTTGCACCGCCACTAACGGTATAAATAATTAGTAAACCACCCATTACAATATTGGTATAAAAAATATCCCATCCCATTAATGAAGACAAAATAATGGAAGGTGCATAAATACTTATTCCTGTGGCTAATCCTCGAGCAATTAAAAACAAAGAAGACGTAAATATTCTTGTTTTAATATCAAATCTTTGCTCTAAAAATTCATAGGCTGTAAATACTTTTAGCTTATTAAAAAGCGGCACAAAACTGATGGAAATAACAACCATAGCAATTGGCAAACCAAAATAATATTGCACAAAACGCATTCCATCGGTGAATGCTTGACCAGGTGCCGATAAAAAAGTAATTGCACTTGCTTGTGTACCCATCACACTCAATAAAACCAAGTACCATGGCAAACTCCTATTGCTTAAAAAATAGCCTTCTAAATTTTTTGAGGTTCGACTTTTATACAAGCCATAAGCAATGATGGTAAACAATGTGCCAACTAATACAAACCAATCTATTCTACTCATGCAAAATAATTTGTAAACCAAGTAAAAAATAGCACCAACATAAACAGCACGAGTAGTACAAATACATACCAACTGCGCCATTTAGAAAATATGGGTATCTTTTTTTCTTGATTCATTATATTAATCGTTGTGCTTACTACTAATTAAACCGCCTGCTAAAAGCCCCATTCCTAGCCCTATAATTAATCCTAATTTTACATTTTTAATGAGCAAGCCTAAGCCTACTGCAATTAATATTAGGGTAACTGCGCCAATTCTTCTGCGTGGTTGCTTACTCATGATTTAATTTTTAGGAAGTGCTATTAAATTAGCCATTAATTTATAGGCACCTGCTATTCCTGCAGGTAATTGTCTAAACAAAACCAAACTAACATAGGCGAAATTTCCTTTGCCATATTTAGCAATAGCCAAACTGCCATTACCAGGTTTTTCGCCAGTATCATTCATACCCAATGGCATTACAAAATGAGGGTCTAACATTTCGGCCTGATAAGTACTTCTTTCTTGTACCCAATTCTCAAAATCTTGACTGGTAATTTTATTAGGATAATTTAAAACAGAATGATCTGGCAATAAAAAATTAACTGCTGCTGATTCTTCTGTTACACGAGAACCTGCATTTACCATAAAAGCATAGGGCCCAACTTTAATTTTCTTTAACCCAATTTGATTGCTTTTTAAATATTGTACAATTAGGTTTCCGCCATTTTCTACATACCTGTTAAGTATATCATTTTTATTACTTAAATATTCAAAAATATTATGGGCCCTAATACCTAAAATAATGGCATCATAGGTTTTTAATTTTTCATCTGTAATATCAGCTTCATGAATATATTGCACCTCGTAACCCATTTGCAACAAGGCTTCTGGCACTTTATCTCCAGCGCCAATAATGTAACCAACTTTTTTCCCTTCTACTTTTATTGCTTCTTGTAATACACGAACATTGTTTTCAACAAAAAAATGAATATCTGGAATATGATCATATTTTATGGCACGTAAATATGAACGATAGGTATGTGATTTATTATTAATAAGCGTTTGTACTTCTGCATGCACAATTGGATATAAATTTTTTCTAAAATGCCCTTCCAATGGAATAGTCATAGCATAAACCCTGCCTGTTTCAAAATCAACAATGGTGTCTTTTACAAAAATATTTTCTGTTGCTTGTTTAATGCGAATGCTAACAGGCACTTGTTTCGCCGTAAAATTAGCCTTGTATTGTAGTTGTAATTTCGGGTTAGCAACTTGCTTGTTATTTGATACGATATTGTTTAAAACATTATCGGGAGTTAAAGAAACAATTATAGGTGTAATGACTACTAGTGGTTGATACAATTCGCCTTTTACTGGATCTACATATTTATACTGAACTGGCTTTTGATCAACAAAATTAACCCCATTAATTTTAAACGAAAAGTTAGCCAAATACGCAGCGGCGCTTTCATCTTGGCCAATTTGCATTTGATCATCTACCGAAAAACTACCAATATTTTCTTGCGACTTTGCCAGCCAATAAGGTTGCGATAATTTGGTTGATGCATCAACGTTTAATGATTTAATAAAACCATTGTTTTGGTTATTCAATAAATTAATATGCAAGGCTGAATCAAACATATTTTGCACCGAATTATTTACCCATACTTTCTCCCATTGAATATTGGCATCTTTTCTTTTATTCACAAAAAAATTAATATTCATACGCTCACCTAAAACTGCGTATTCATCGTCGGTTGTGGCTTCAAAAAATAAGCCGCTACAAGCCATTATCAATTGCTTTATTTCTTCTAATTTTTTGTCTACCCAATTTGTTTTTATTGGTAATTGCTGAACGGCTTTATATAATTCAACCAAACTGTCTACTGAATTTTCAGGTTTGTCTAATCGATATGCTTTGAGGATATTATTTATTTTTTGCGGTATACTTTCAGCGCCTTTTATTCTGCTCCAACTAATATCAACTCCATCCATTAAACTTGTTCTTGGGGTATCGCCACCTGTTGTAACAAAAAATTCATAAGATGCACCCCTTCTTCTAGGACGTCCTTCTCCTTGGCTCTTATGCATACTTCTTGCCTCTCCCCCAATTTCGCCATAACTCTTTCCTAGCAAGGGATTATAGCCTCCCACGTCTAATTTGAATTGGTCGTTACTAGTGGTATTGGCTCCTCCAAAATTGAATGTATTCCATAGAATGCGCTTTGCTTGCCAAACACTCACTCCATATTTCAATTGCTCTGGAAACCTTTTAGGATCAGCTGCTGCAGTATATGCTTCGTTGGCCAAAATAGCTGATGCCGCATGGTGTCCATGTCCTGCACGTGCATCGGGCGGAAAACGTGCAATAATTACATCTGGTTGGTATTTCCTTATTACCCAAACCACATCACTCAATATTTTTTCTTTACCCCAAATACGTAAGGCTTCTGCTGCATTTTTACTAAATCCAAATTCAAATGCACGGCTAAAAAATTGCTCTGCACCATCTTGTCTTCTGGCTGCTAAGAGTTCTTGTGTGCGAATTAATCCGAGTTCAATGCCTTGTTCACTTCCTATTAAATTTTGTCCTCCATCTCCCCTAGTTAAACTCAAATATCCTGTACGATATAATTTTTCTTTGGCCAGGAATGGCAAGAATCCGTTGTTTTCATCATCGGGATGCGCTGCTATATAAAGCACACTGCCCAAAACTTGCAATTTTTGCAATTGCATATAAATGTCGGCACTCGAATTGGTAACAGGTAACTGGGCTTGAATATTACCAAGATTGATACCCAAGAATAGTATTAAAATAGAAAGAATGTAATTGGCAATTCTCATGTGCTTGATTAATTATGGTACTTACGAAGATAAGGAGCTGATTAATGAAATTGCCAACTACTTATCACAAAAAAACAACTAGTAATTTTAGTTTAGATAATTTTGCAGATCCTTGCTGAAAATTAAGGCAATTTTGTACCGAAATCACTAATTTCCTCTTATGAAAATGAAACTGTTATTCTTTTTTGTTTTAGCACAAACAATACAATTTCAATTGGTTGCACAAACAAGTATTGTTGGTGCAGGAAAAAAAGTAGACCCCTATTCTTATGAAATTACCAAGAATGCTATTTATAATCGTGCTGCAGTAAGTTCCGCACATCCACTTGCAAGTAAAATTGGGGCTGCCATAATGGAACAAGGTGGCAATGCATTCGATGCGGCCATCGCTACTCAATTAGCACTGGCCGTTGTATACCCAGGTGCTGGAAATATTGGTGGTGGCGGATTTTTAATAGGCCATCAACCCAACGGATCTCTTATTGGGATTGATTTTAGAGAAGCTGCCCCCAATTTAGCCAATAGAGACATGTATCTTGATCAAAATGGCAATGCCGATATGACTCGCTCACAATCAGGCCATTTAGCTTCTGGAATTCCAGGCACTATTGCAGGACTATTTGCTACCATGGCTTATGCTAAACTGCCTTTTAGCCAACTAATTCAACCTGCTATTGATTTAGCCGAAAAAGGGTTTGTGATTACTGAAAAACAAGCATCTAGCTTTAATGGCACACGCAATGAGTTCCTTAAAAACAGTAGTCAACCCACCGCATTTGTAAAAGAAAGCAAATGGAAAGTTGGCGATACCTTAATTCAAAAAGCATTGGCTGCCACATTAAAACGCATTCAAACAAATGGTGCCAAAGGATTTTATGAAGGCGAAACCGCTCAATTAATAGTAGCCGAAATGCAAAGAGGCAATGGCATTATTAGTTTGGAGGATTTAAAAAAATATAGTGCTAAAACACGCGAACCCATTTCTTTTAATTATCGTGGATACCAAATTTTAAGTTTTGCGCCACCTAGTAGCGGCGGCATCATTATCAATCAACTATTTAAAATGATTGAAAAATATCCGGTTGCATCTTATGGTTTTCAAACAGTAAAAAGTGTACAACTAATGATTGAAGCGCAAAGAAGGGCTTTTGCAGATCGTGCAGCACATATGGGTGATCCTGATTTTTGGAAAGTTCCTGTTAAAACACTTACTAGCGATGCTTACTTGGCCAAAAGAATGCAAGATTATAATCCCGAAAAAGCTAGCGTAAGTGAAAATATTAATGCAGGCGTTATTCACGAAAGCAATGAAACAACGCATATTAGCATTATTGATGCTGAAGGAAATATGGCCAGTATTACCACCACTTTAAATGGTGGATATGGCAGCAAAGTTGTGGTTGGTGGTGCTGGGTTTTTATTAAATAATGAAATGGATGATTTTAGTGTAAAACCAGGCACCCCTAATATGTTTGGTGCTATTGGCGGAGAAGCGAATGCAATTGCACCAGGAAAACGCATGTTGAGTTCTATGACTCCTACCCTAGTTTTGAAAAACAAAAAGCCCTATGTTGTAATTGGTACGCCAGGTGGAACTACCATTCCAACAGCGGTGTTTGAGGCTTTGGTGAATATTATTGATTTTAATATGAATGCTAGTGACGCCATTAATAAACCCAAATTCCACCACCAATGGCTACCCGATGAAGTTTTGGTTGAAAAAGACTTCGACGCCACTGTAGTAAAGAAATTACAAGCAATGGGTTATAACATAAAAGAAGTTGGGGGTATTGGCAGAACAGAAATTATTCGCTTATTAAGCAATGGCAAAAGAGAAACAGCAGCAGACAAACGGGGTGATGATTCTGTTGCAGGATTTTAGTATATCTAATAAATTTCAAGGAATTAAAAAGTTTGGTACTGAATTTGCCTATCCTTGCTATAATAACCTATTTTACAACTAAAGACTAAGGCCTGAAGCGTTTATTAAAGATATTAAACCGTGTAGTTCTAACCCTATTTGCTATCATATTGCTATTGTTTGTGGCATTACAAACAGAATATGTACAAAACAAATTGGTTAAATATGCTACCACTAAACTGTCTACCGCTTTAGGAACAGAAGTGCGTATTCAATATGTAAGTTTATCGCTCTTTAATAGAATGAATTTAGAAGGGACCTTAGTAAAAGACCAACAAAAAGACACCCTCTTATATGCAGGCCAATTTAAAGTGCGAATTACAGATTGGTTCTTTTTAAAAGATACGGCAGTATTAAAATATATTGGACTAGAAGATGCAGTGATTAAATTAACACGAAAAGACAGCATTTGGAACCACCAGTTTTTAGTGAACTTTTTTAGCGCCCCTTCAGCAAAAAAGCAACCGGGAGGAATTGCCTTCAACCTAAAAAAAATAGACCTTAAAAATATTCGATTCGAAAAAAACGACTACTGGATTGGAGAAAAAATGCATCTCAAATTAGGGAGTTTATTAATGGATGCAGAGAATATGAATTTTTCAAAAAGTATTTTTTCTATCAACGATATTACCATTGATAAACCTTTTTTAACTATTCTAGAATTAAAAGGGCTCAGACCAGATTCATTAAAAAAACATCCCAACCCTAATATAAAAGATACTGCAATGTATTTTAATGCAGGAGATATTGCTGCATACGTTACCTCTATAAAAATTAATGACGGTCAATTATGGGTTGAAGCAAATCAAGAAAAACCCACTCCAATATTTGATGGAGACCATATAAGACTTAGTAAATTAAATGGTGTATTAAAGAATATTAGTTTTGTAAAAGATACCATTAAAGCCTCCATAACAATTTCAGCAAAAGACCGCTCTGGTCTTGAATTGAAAAAATTAAAAACCAAATTTAGATTTACGCCACAAATAATGGAGTTAGCGGCTTTAGACCTGCAAACGAATAAGAGCAAGCTAGGACCTTATTATGCCATGAAATACAAAGACTTCAATGAAAACTTTGGCCATTATATAACTGATGTATTAATGGAGGCGAATTTTAAAGATGCAAAAGTGCACAGTGACGACCTAGCATTTTTTGCACCAGAATTAATATGGCTTAATAAACAAATTTCACTTTCCGGTAATTTTCTAGGAACGGTTGAAAATTTTACTGTAAAAAATGTGAACGCAAAAGCTGGCGTTGGTAGTTCCATCACTGGTGTACTATCTATGAAAGGGCTTCCTTTTATTAATAGTACCAATATTAGTTTTAGTAATGGAACCTTGCAAACCAATTATTACGATTTAGGAATCATTCCAGCATTAAAAGATGTTGTATCCCCCAATTTATCTGCACTAGGAAATATTATATACCGAGGTGATTTTAATGGCACCATTAATAACTTCATTACTAATGGAATATTTAACACTGCACTTGGTGGTGTTAAAACAAATATATCCATGCAATTCCCAAATAAGAAAGAGCCTACTTATACTGGAAACATTGAAACTGCTCATTTTAATATTGGGAAGTTTTTAAATATTGCTCAATTGGGTTTGGTAGATTTTAAAGGAGGCATCACTGGTACCAGTTTTAAAATTGACAAACTTAAAACTGAATTAGACGGAAAAATAGCTAGTATTGAGTTTAACAACTATGCATACTCCGATATTATTACCAAAGGTTTATTACAAAAGAAATATTTTAGCGGAGAGTTAAAAATTAATGACCCTAACCTTGATTTTACCAGCAATATTGAAATCGATTTAAACAAAGCACAGCCTAGTTATAATATGGTTGGCGACTTGGTGCATGCCGAACTAAAGTCTTTGAATTTATACAAAGATAAAATAAGTATCACAGGACTTTTAGACGCCAATTTTACAGGAACCAATATTGACAACTTTTTAGGAACAGCCAAATTCTTAAACGCAAATATTAAAGGAGAAATTAGTACTATCAATTTCGATTCTTTAAAATTAAGTTCCAATTATATAGACAGTATAAAATCTTTAACCTTAGTAGGCAATGATTTTAATGCTGCAGTTAAAGGTCGATTTAGCATAATGGACTTGCCAGCAAGTATTCAGTTACTACTTAACCATTATTATCCTGCATATATTAAATCGCCAAAATCTATTCCTACAAATCAGGCTTTTGAAGTATCGGTAAATACCAATTATTTTGAACCCTATTTAAAATTATTCGACAAAAGAATTGCTGGATTTAATGATGTTTCATTTACTGGAACCATTGATACAAAGAAAAATAAATTGGGCATTGAAGCTAGTTTGCCTTACGGAAAATACGATAAGTTTATTGTGTCTGGTGCCGCTATTAAAGGAATTGGCAACAAAGACACCCTAAACATTAATGGAGATATTGGTAGTATTCAAATAAGCGACAGTATTCATTTTCCGAATACCCATTTTCAGGTAACGGCCATGAATGACCATTCAATTGTTGCTATTAAAACAAATACCGACAATCCATTTAATAATGCATCCTTACTTGCCGATGTATATACCTATCAAGACGGCGTAGGTATTCGTTTAAGACCATCTAGTTTTGTATTGAATGAAAAAAAATGGAGTATAGAAAATGCAGGTGAATTAAGTATTAGAAACAATATCATTGATGCCAAAAATCTTCAGTTTACACAAGGCTTCCAAGAGATTCGAGTAGAATCAGCGCCAGCAGGCAGTTCTAATAATTTAGTAGTAAAATTAAAAAATGTTTTTTTAGGCGATATTACTGCGGTGCTTTTTAGAAACCCAAGAATTGAAGGCGTATCTACTGGCAGCATTGTAATGAGTGATTTTTATGGAAACTTTCAAGCAAACGCTACATTAAGCACAGAACAATTTAGACTAGACGATGATTCAGTTGGTTTGGTTAAATTAACTGCAGGTTATAACAATGCCACTGGAATGATTCCATTTACAGTTCAATCTCCAAATGAATCATTCAAACTAAAAGCAACAGGATTTTATAATTTAAAAGATTCCATCGGAAAACCTTTTAATACCGATATACAATTAGAAGACACCAAAATAAATATCCTACACCGATTTATTGGCGACCTATTTACTGACTTTAAAGGACAAGCAAAGGGTAATTTAAATATTAACGGAGACCCAAATGCACCAGACCTTTTGGGGAATATTAGTTTACGCAATGCAGGCCTAACTGTTAATTATACAAAAGTCCATTACAGTATTGATTCTGCTGAAATACAATTCACCAAAGATGGCATTGATTTTGGCGAATTAGCCATTAGAGATAAATACAATAACAAAGGAATTGTAAAAGGAAAACTATTAGAAAAAGGATTTAAAAATTTGCAATTCGATTTTGACTTATCTACTAATAAACTATTATTAATTGATACAAAATTCAAAGACAATCAACAGTTTTATGGGAATGCCATAGGCAAAGCCCAAATGAGTTTTAAAGGACCTGAGAGCAATGCAAAAATGAATATCACTGCAGAAGCAACAGATAGTTCTCATATTTTTTTACCAAGCTCTACTAGTAAAGAAAGTGGCTTAGCAGACTTTATTGTATTTAAGCAATATGGCACAGAAATGGAAACGGTTAAACCATCTAGCAATTTCAACTTAATTGTAGACCTAGATTTAACTGCCAATAATAAAGTAACTATTGATGTTATTTTAGATCAATTGACCGGAGACGTTATTAAAGCAGTGGGCAATGGTCGATTAAAAATACATGCAGGCACAATTGATCCATTAACTATTAGAGGACGCTATAATATAGACAAAGGTAGTTATGATTTTAATTTTCAGTCTTTTATTAGAAAGCCATTTGAACTAATGGCCGATGCTGGCAATTATATTGAATGGAACGGAGATCCTTTTAAAGCAGATATGCATATTGATGCAAAATATATTGCCGAAAGAATTAGCCTAAGTGAATTAGTGGGTAATAATAATTTTAGTGGTGCTATTAAAGCCTATCGCGGAGACGTTTATGTAATTGCACAATTGAGAGACAAATTAAATTTACCAAGTATTAAATTCAAATTAGACTTTCCTCAAGGGAGCCCGGTTAAAACAGACAATGAATTTGCTGCGTTTTTAAACAGAATTGAAAAAGACGATAACGAAATTTTAAAACAGGTATCCTTTTTAATTGTGCTTGGGTCATTCGCTCCATCAGGATCAAGTGGAAACACTGTTATAGCGAATCCTTATATGATTACGGCGATTGGTGTGAATACCATTTCACAAGTACTTACTAAAGAAGTTAATAAAGCATTGTCGAATGTATTGTATAGAATTACTGGAGATAAAAGTTTGAGTTTTGATTTAGGAACAACTTTATATAGTAGTAATAGTTTAATTGACGCAAACACAGGCATTACAAACAGTACCAACAAATTTGATAGAACGAGGGTTAATCTCAAATTGGGTTATGCATTTGCAAATAATAAAATTGTAGTTACGTTGGGTAGCGATTTCGATTTCAATTTAGGAAACACTTCCGCTATTCAAAATGGCAACTTCCAATGGTTGCCAGATTTTAATGTTGAGTTCATTTTAACCAATGATAGAAAATTAAGGGCAATTGTATTTACAAAAAACAGTTTGGATATTAATGGTTCTACATTTGGCAGACGCAACCGTCAGGGAGTAAGTATTTCTTATAGACGAGATTTCGAAAAATTATTTGGCACAAAAGAAACACCACTTGTAGTTACTCCTAGTTCTAATTCAGACAGTACCCATCAACAATAAATTAAGG
>CAIKZP010000165.1 GCA_903831935.1 uncultured Bacteroidota bacterium
ATTCATTACAGGTAAATTATTTGGCGCTTGGTTTACGCCAAGGTAAGAACCGAAATCAATTTTTGTTGCTTGTACTTTTGCACGAGATGTGGTAATTAAAATGGCTCCATTTGCTCCTTTAGTTCCATAAATAGAAGACGCATCACGTAAAACTGAAATATTATCAATGTCTTTGGTGTCAATTAATGCTAGTGGGTTGGTATAATTATTTGCAATAATACTTTGGCCATAATCATTGGCATCGTATAAAAGGTTATCAATTACTATTAAAGGTTTATTGGTGCCAAATAAAGAATTGTATCCTCTTAAAACCATGTTGGCTCCAGCACCTTGACCACCAGAACGTCTGGTTACATTTAGTCCTGCAATTCTTCCTTGTAATAAGGCATCTGATACATCTGTAGGATTGTTCCAACCGCTCACATCATACTGCCCCATTGAAGCGGTAATATTTCTTTTGATTTGTTTTCCAGTAGGTGTTACAACAATATCGTTATTTGATACGATTGATTCGTCTAATAAACTAATTGAAATTTCTTTTCTACCTTTTAACGCTTCGTATCGCGTATCGTATCCTTCACCACTAATTTCAATCGTTACATCATAGGCCGGAACCTTTAATGTGAACTGACCATTGGCATCTGTAATGGCTGCAGAAAACTGCGGTACTTCAACACGAATACCAACAGCAGGCTTTTTAGTAGCGGCATCTAAAATAGTTCCCTTTACATTATTTACAGGCTTGGTAGCTGTTGTTTGCTTTGTAGCAGGAGCTTTAATAAGGCCTGTGGTTTGAGCCATGGTAGTAGAACATGCTAACACTAGTATAGAAGCGATAATGGCCTTCATTCGAGAATATTTAGCGGTATTGTCAGCGCATTGACTATCCTCAATTGAATTAAGCAATTGAGCATGGTCTTTGTTGCAAACCTGATTTAAAAAAGAATTGTGTAGAATATGCATTGTATAAAATAACTTATGATAAATTTTGTTTAAGGCACAACTGGTTCAAGTCTAAAATAATCACAACTAATTTGTGTTGTACCATTCGCCACTAAGAATAAATCTAAAAATGATTGGTAATTAGTAAACGTAAATTCTCCTAAAAGCACTTCTGTGTATATGTTAGGAGAAACTACTGTTAATGGTAATATGGTAGAAGCTGCTGAGCCAATTCCTAATTTTTGTGAAAATGTTGTGGTTTGAAAATCATTCAATGCTACCCAATAGGCACGATACTTTACACTAGAAACATTTTTTATTTGGTAATTCATGTTGTATCCTGTTACGCCATGTCCTGTAACTAGCACATCGGTAAAATCTTTGTTGGTAATTGGATTAAAACGATCTCTGAAATAAGTATTACCCCTTCTGTCAATACTAGTGTATCGATAGTTTTCTGCTTCTACATAAAAAGGTTTGATTTTATATTTAGCAAGGTTGTCTACTTTATTCATAATATAAATCGTGCCGTTACTTGTTTTAATGGTTTGAGCAATAGATGCTTTTTCGATAGGTGTTTTGGTATTAAACTTCGAAAAAATACTATCTGCTGCTGCACCAGATGGAGTATATACGCCAGCTACTGCCAAATCTTTTACAACTTCCCAACTACATAATTTAGTAGTGCTATCAACTGTACTAGTAGCGAAGTAAGGTTTTAGCTTAGTAATCTCTGCATCCCATGCAGCATCGCTTAATACAAAAAGAGTGTATTGATTACTTTCATTTCTTACATCATGTACATTCAACCAAAATTGATTCGTAGTAACTGAATCTGTTCCTGCTTGATAAATAGGTACGCCTGTTACTGGATTAACACCTGTTTGGATAGCATTCGTAGCATCAAATACATTGGTATATAACGACAATAAATAAGCTTTTTGTTTTGCAGGAATACTTGTGTTGGTTAAAAGGGCTTCCCAAATATTTGGTAAATAGGGAAGGGCTTTATCTAGAATTTGAACAACACCATTGCTAGCTAATATATCGGCTTTAGTAATGTTTGCATCTTCCATTATTTTACCAAACATGTTTACGTATTTGCCATTGAGCATTTTTACACGAACGGTTCCGCTTACATTAAGTGTATTGTAAACTTGGTTAGCTATATGATTACTAATAAATTTATTAAGCTTAGCTGTATCACCAGTAATATCAACACCTACTGCTGCCATGGCTGTATTAGAAGGAGCGAATACAGTATATGTTTTAGTACTATTTAATACTTTATCATATCCAGTACTCACAACATATTGCGTGAACTTACTGAGGTCTGGGTTTTCACTGATTTGTTGAAATACCGTTTTGGTAATATTTGGGTCAGATACATTTAAATGATCTTCCCATTTTTTACAACCAGAAGAAAATAATAAAATAAGTGATGCGGTTATTAACCATTTACTGCTACGAATATGCATGGTAATTTTTTTTATTTAATCGTTCTTTTTCTAAAGTTTAAATACAATTTATTTTATAAGAATACTTTAGTTCCATCTGGTCTGAACCTTGGTAAAATTTGGTCTTTATCAATAGGAATAAAATGAATCATATCTAAATTATTGGTGTTTTGTGTTCCTCCACCAATTGGATAAATAGTAATTGTATGTCTTTGAGTTGTTTTAAAATCATAAACACCAACTAATTTTCCAGCATACTGAGTAGTTACATTTTCGGTATAACGCTTCCAACCAATTGCTTCTAATTCAGCATCAGTTCCTGCAGGTCTTGTTTCAGTGAAATTCATGGTTCGTGATAACAATTCTCCATTTGCTGCAACTTGACAAAGCATGTTTGAACTACTAGATTGCTTTTGCTGAGCATAGCAAATCCAAATTTTATATTTTCCTTTAATGATAGGAGGCGTAGTCATTGTCCATGATACAGGTCTAGAAGGTAAACCCATTGGCAATACATTACAGTCATTATTATAGGCATACATACCTATGCTAGATGTAGTTGTATAACTATACGTGAATATATTAGTACTAGCCAATGATCCCCAACCCCAAGTAATGTCTTTGAAAGGTTGATCTGCTTCGCTCTGACGCGTCCAAGTATAGCTTTGTTTTTTATAATATGCAGGGAGTTTCATGATTTCAGTAAAGGATGAAACATCCCAATAAAGCGCTGTAGGAGCACGGTATTTTACAGTAAAATGTGCATTCGCATCATGCCAAACACCATTAGTAGCGGCATTATCGCTTGTTTTACGATTTACCAAAACACCTTTTTCAACAATGCCATTAAATTCATTCTGGTTAAGAATAACTTCTTGGTTTATTAATTGAACAGTTAACACTTCTTGTGGTTGAAAAGTAATATGCGAAGGAGAACTAATAATATCGCCTAAAAATTTAACGCCACTAGTAATATGGTATGCCATATACATATGTAAACTATCATTTACAAGTAGTGGGCTACTTGTTTTTGAGTATTTTGCTTTTAATGCAGCATAAGTTGCAATGCCACTATCTGCAAGGGCTTTGTTGCTTTCGGCTAAAACGGTAATCCATCTTTTAGTAGTATCTGGGTCTACTGTATTTAATACATCGTAGTAGCCAGTTTCTTTCATGGCTTGTACAAATATTGAATAGTTAGGATTTGCTTCTAATTGTTTTGAGATAGTTAATTTAGAAGGTTCTAATACATTGTCTAATACATGAATGATACCATTTCCTACTTTAATATTTGATTGGGTTACCAATGCCTGACGATTAATGCTATAACTAGAATTAGTTCCATCAAATAAAACGCCAGTAACTAAGTATTGACCAAACATAGTTGGAATAGGCAACTTGCCATCTTTAAATGAATTGGTGGTAATGGTATCAGTTAATAAATGAAACTTTACCATGTCTTTCAAAAGATTGATATCTGCCGTTTCTACAGAACTTACATTTATTTTAGCAAACCATTTTTTTACACCACTATTAGTAGGTGCAAAGCAGGTATACGCACCATACGCATTTAAAAATGCTGAGGTTTCTGTACGATCTAATATTTGTTTGAACAACGAAAATGAATCGGCATTTTTTTCTAAATAGCCTGTAATGTTTACATCTTCTGTTGTAGACATTTTCAGGTCTGTTTTTTTACAAGCTGGAATAGCAAAGACCATCAGTAAAAAACTTGCAGCCAATGTATAAAAGAGTATTTTTTTCATATGTACTTGCATTGGTTATTTGTAAAATGGATTTTGAACTAATAAATTATTGGTTTGTAATTCGTACAAATAAATAGGGAGGTAGTGACTGTTTTTATCTCTCAATTTATTAAAAGCTACTTGTTGTCTGTCTGAAGGAACACTTATAGAAGCCATGTTTAAGATATAAGAAACTTTTGCATAATTATTTCTTTTTGCATTGCGTAATACATCATACCAACGTTTTCCTTCGAATGCAAATTCTCTTTGACGTTCTTGTAGAATATAATCTTCCATACCAGATTTACTAGTTGAATCCATTGTGCCATTAAAGTCTATGGCATTTGCACGGTCTCTAATTGTTTTCACTAATCTTGAAGCTTCTAATGATTTACCTGTTTGATTGATGGCTTCAGCTTTCATTAATAAAACATCGGCATATCTATAAAATATCCAGTGAGCAAATGATTGGTCTGGGGCACGCATGCTATTCCCATAACTATTGGCACCAACATATTTCCAAATGGTTAAATCAGAAGGACGTAAAGAACAACCATCGCCACGAGCATCTACTTTAGGAATTGCATTTACTAAGTCTACGCCAAAAACTTCATCCATCAATCTTGCAGAAGCACCCCATCTGCGGGTACTAGCCAAATGCATGTAATAAAAAGGATTTAATTTATTGGCATCGTATTGTAATTCAAAAATACTTTCGCTTGAATTTCCTTGGTAGTATAATGCATTGAATAAATTATTGTTACCGCCAACTAAACCATATCTGTTTGACGCAATAATTTTATCGCATTCTGTTGCACTCTCTGCATATTTTTCTTGCCATAAATATATATCGGCTAATAGTGCATTTAGTGTAAAGCGAGTCACCCTTCCTTTATCGGTATTTGCATTACCATAAGTATAAGGCAAGCCAGCTTCTGAAGCTTTTAAGTCAGATACCATTTGTGTTAGAATACTATCACCACTTGTTTTTGGAATTGGTTGAATATTTTCGTCGCTAATAGTAGCAGTTAGTTTCATTGGCACATCACGGAATGTTCTAACTAAATAAAAATACATGAGAGAACGAATGGTTGTTGCTTCTGCTACTGCTTGGTCTAATTGTGCTTTTGTAAATGTGTTATCATTTTTTAATACTGCAGGGGCTAACTCAATTAACGTATTGCAATAGTTAATAGTTTGATATAAAGCACGCCAGTTAGTATAGTTATTATTTGGCTGAATATTTACATTCACAAACTCGTATTCTTGAGGGCTGGCTTTAAATCCTGGCGTAACCATATCGGTTCTTCCTTCTCCCCAAATAAAGAAGTATTCAGGTAAAGCTAGGTCTCCACTGGTACTACCCAACATAGAAGAATAAATGCCATTTACAGCAGCTTGTACTTGTTCTTTTGTTTGCCAAAACTCTTCACGAATAATACCATCGTTTGGTTTTAAGTCAATCCATTTTGTACAAGAAACCAAACTTGTTGTAATTGCTAGTAGCAGCAGGCTATATTTAATTACTTTGTTCATTATATAGAATCTTTCTTTGTTATTAATGTTGTTCAATGCTATTAATTAAAATCCTACTACCACACCAAGAATGAAATTTTTAGACGGTGGAGTCATGCTATAATCATATGCCATTCTAAATGGATCTGAACCAGTTGCACTAACTTCTGGATCTTGTCCTTTATAATTGGTAAGTGTGAAAATGTTTTCAGCTGATATATAGGCACTTAGTGTTTTCATTTTCATTCTTTTTAAGAATTTATTATCAAAAGTATATCTAGCAGTAATTGAACGGAATCTAACAAATGAAGCATCTTCAACATAACGATCACTTCCTAGCCAATTGTACCCGCCACCAATTACGGCTCTTGGCATATTGGTAATATCTCCTTCTTTTCTCCAACGACTAAGTGTTGCTGTACTTTGGTTATCGAAATTGTACATAGCAGTGGTATTCATTTCTGTACCATTAACAATATCATATCCTAAACGGAAATTAAAGAATGTTGAAATTTTCAATTTATTTTTGAACGTAACAGAAGGTCCAAAACCTCCAGATAATTTAGGATTACTATTGCCTAAATAAACTACATCCATATAATTAATATTTCCATCGTGGTTAATGTCTTCATATATGGCATCGCCTGGTTGGAATTGGTAGTCTACGTTAGGATAATTGTAACGCATTTGTACGGTTTGTCCATTTGGTCCTACAATTGGTTTTCCATTTGCACCTGTAGCAATGGTAGAGGCTTTGTCTGCATAAACACCTTTGTATTTATAACCGTAAAATGATCCAAAAGGATTGTCTATTTGTAATAAACGTAAGTATTGTCCTAACTGGGTTACATCTCCTTTGCTGTTTGGATAGAACGGAGATATTTCACGAATAACGTTTTCGTTTTTAGATACGTTAAAGTCGAACTGAACTGTCCAGTTTTTTGTTTTAATAGGCGTAGTCCAAACGGCTACTTCCCATCCTTGGTTATCCATTGTACCAACGTTCATATTAACGCTGCTATATCCTGTAAATGAGGCAATTTGTAATCCATTAAAATACAAATCAGTTGTTCTGTTACGGTAGGTTTCAACATCCATACGGAATCGGCCTTTAAACATAGAAATGTTTGCGCCAATATTCGTTCCGTGAATGGTTTGCCAACGTAAGTTTTTTAATTCCATAGAGGAAGGGAATACACCACTTTGTCCTAAATAACTCCAAGGAAATGTTGCATAGTTATTGTAGAAAGTATAATCGTAACGTGGTGCTTCTCCACTTTCGCCATAACTAGCACGGAAACTTAAATCGTCGATGTTTTTATATTTCTGCATGAAATTTTCGCCAGAAAGTCTCCATCTAAAAGACACAGAAGGAAACAAACCGTATTTGTAATTAGGGCCAAAACGTGAGTTGCCATCGCCTCTTAAACCAGCATTAAAAATATATTTATCGTTATACTCATATTGCGCAACAGCAAGTGCTCCTAAACTACGTGTTTGAGAAACTGTAGATACAGCTTGTAATTCCTGGTTTTGTGTTCTTGAAGCAATAGAAGGATCAACTAATAATGAAGAGGCTGTATTAGAAGTCATCAATTCTTGGTTCACTGCCTTTAAATCATTGGTCATGAATATTAAAGAGCTGAAGAACTTATGCTTATCGTTTTTAATAACTGGGGTATAAGCCAATGAAGCTTTTGTAGATACATTAAACAAATCAATATCGCCATCATATGCTCTGTTTACAACGGTTTCTGTACTTGGTCGGCCAGTAGCAATTTGAGGAAGGAAACTTTTGTTTTTGGTATTATTAATATCAAACTGAACATCAAATGTTGCTTTCAAGATATTCTTTACAATATCGTAATTCATTTGAAAACGTGGCACCACTCTTTCTCCTAATACATTGTATTTAGCTTGATTAGCCATTGCAACAGGGTTGTAAATACGGCTATAAGTACCTTGGATATTGGTTGCTGGTGAAAAATAGTTAGGACTTACATTTCCTTGTTCATCATATTCAAACACACTCATGTTAGGCATTTTAATATATGCCACGCCACGAATGGCACCATCAGAAGTACTTAAATAATTTCTATTTTGATTGGTGTTAGTATAAGCAATACTTGTAAAAATTTTAATTCTATCTGAAATGACATAATCTAAATTAATACGGGTATTCATTCTTTTTAAATCGGTTCCAACTGTTGTACCAGTTTGATCGAAATAACCTACCGATGCAAAATACCTTGCTTTTTCTCCGCCACCTGTCATACTTACGGTATGATCTTGTAAGTTTCCAGTTCTAGAAATTTCTTTGATCCAGTTAGTATTGTTGCTATAATTATTAAACCAATAAGGATCGTTAGGATCGTAGTTAAATTCACGAACCTGTTGTGTATTTAATGGTGTACCAGTTCTATTCATATATGCTTCAGGCATTAAAGTTGAATACTG
>CAIKZP010000166.1 GCA_903831935.1 uncultured Bacteroidota bacterium
ACTGTTGAAATCTACAACACAGAAAGGCCACATTTTTCATGTTCTATGTTAACCCCAAGTCAAATGCATCAACAAAACAAGGTCACCATGAAGACCTACAAAACAAAAAACCGAAGCAAGGAGCTCCTTGCTTCGGTTTAAATAGCTATTTTTAATTTTTAAAACCCGTATCGTTTATTTAGGACGACACACCAATTAGCAAATCAACTTGTAACCAAAATTCAAATTTAATTTTAAAATGTAGCAGTAAGTTTTTTAAGAAAATTCAAATTTACAAATACAGTAACTTACACGTTTAAAATGTGGTGCAGTATGCAATTCGACCGCCAAGATTTAACCAATGAGCAATTAATATCTTTCTATCAGCAGCTAGTATTTCCTAGAATGGTGGAAGAAAAGATGTTGGTTTTATTGCGCCAAGGAAAAATTAGCAAATGGTTTAGCGGCATTGGTCAAGAAGCAATTTCGGTAGGAAGTATCTTAGCCCTGCAACCAAACGAATGGGTAATGCCATTGCATAGAAACTTAGGTGTTTTTACTGCTAGAAATATGCCATTGCACCAATTATTTATGCAGTGGCAGGGAAATAAACAAGGATATAGTAAGGGCCGAGAAAGGAGTTTTCATTTTGGAAGTAAGGAGCACGCCATTTGTGGTATGATTTCGCATTTGGGTCCGCAATTAGCCGTAGCAGATGGTGTTGCATTGGCTTATCAATTAAAGCAAGAACAAAAAGTTGTGCTGGCTTTTTCGGGCGATGGCGCAACAAGCGAAGGTGATTTTCACGAAGCACTAAATGTTGCAGCAGTTTGGAATTTGCCTGTTATTTTTTTAATAGAAAATAATGGGTATGGATTAAGTACGCCTGCTAATGAACAGTATCGTTGTGCGCAATTAATAGACAAGGCAAAGGGCTATGGCATGGAAGGTATTCAGGTAGATGGCAATAATATTTTGGACGTTTACCATACCATTAAAAACGCTAGAGCCTATTGTATAAAAAACCAAGCACCTTACTTAATTGAATGCCTAACCTTTCGCATGCGCGGACACGAAGAAGCGAGTGGCATTAAGTATGTGCCAAAAGAATTATTAGAAACATGGGGCAGAAAAGATCCTATTAAAAATTTCGAACAGTTTTTAATAGCAGAAAAGGTAATTACCGAAATGCAAATTGCTACCATTAAAAACATATTTCGTGAAAGCATTGAAACCGAATTGCAATTAGCGTATCAAGCAGTTGATGTAATACCAGATACCAACGAAGAATTGGCAGATGTATATGCTCCTGTCATTTCAAATAATACAATTGAATTAAACGAGTTGGAAATTCAATTAAATAATGCACAAACAATTATTCCAGAAAAAAGAATGGTGGATGCCATTAAAGAAGCGTTGCGCCAAAGTATGGAAGCCCATAGCAATTTAATTTTAATGGGGCAAGATATTGCTGAATATGGAGGGGCTTTTAAAATTACAGAAGGCTTAGTAGCGCTATTTGGAAAATCACGCGTGCGTAATACCCCGCTTTGTGAAAGTGCCATTTTAGGCGCTGCACTAGGCTTAAGTTTAGAAGGATTTAAATCAGTTGTAGAAATGCAGTTTGCCGATTTTGTAACGGTTGGGTTTAATCAAATTGTAAACAACCTAGCTAAAATTCATTATCGTTGGGGGCAAAATGCATCGGTGGTTATTCGAATGCCAACAGGTGCTGGAGTTGGCGCTGGTCCTTTTCATTCGCAGAGTAATGAAGCATGGTTTACACATGTACCCGGATTAAAAGTGGTGTATCCTTCTAGTGCAGCAGACGCAAAAGGTTTATTAATTGCGGCCATCAATGATGGTAATCCTGTATTATTTTTTGAACACAAAGCTTTGTATAGAAGCGTGAGTGATTTTGTGCCTAATGAATATTATACAGTTCCAATTGGCGTTGCAAAAACAGTAAGCATTGGGTCAGATATTAGTGTGATAACTTATGGTGCTGGCGTTCATTGGGCAATGGAATACCAAGCACAAAATCCTAACATATCATTACATATTATTGACTTGCGTAGTTTAATGCCACTAGATTTTTCTGCCATAAAAAATGCAGTAGAAAAAACCGGAAAAATACTGATTTTACACGAAGACAATTTAACAGGAGGTATTGGTGCCGACATTAGTGCATGGATTAGTGAACACTGTTTTGAACACTTAGATGCACCCGTAATTCGCTGTGCTTCTTTGGATACACCCATTCCTTTTAATGCAGCACTAGAAAATAATTATTTAGCAAAAAATAGAATCGACCAAGCCATAAAAAAATTATTAGCTTACTAAAATAATTGAATCCCATGCAAAAAAATACTTACGCCTTATTGTTAAGTTTGTTGTTTTTACCAATGCTATTGCTAGCGCAAACAACCACCTATCAAGCCCCAAATTTTACAGATAATAATCGCGCAGAAAAATTGGCTAAATATTTTCCGCTGGTAGAAAAAATCTATAACGAATACGCTACAAAAAATCATTTTCCAGGGTATTCATTTGGTATTGTATTAGATGGAAAGCTAGTTTATTCAGGTGCTGGAGGATTTACAGATATTGATAAAAAAACGGCTGCAACTACACAATCGATGTTTCGAATTGCTTCTATGAGTAAGAGTTTTACGGCAATGGCTATTTTAAAATTACGCGACGAGGGTAAATTAAAATTAGACGATCCTGTAGCGCAATATATTCCTGAAATGAAGGGGCAACAACTAACCAAAGATGCACCCATTATGACGGTTAGAAATTTATTGTCTCATTCGGCAGGATTTCCCGAAGACAATCCTTGGGGCGACCGTCAGTTGGCTATTTCAGATGCCGATTTAATTGCCATGATAAAAAAAGGAATTAGTTTTTCGAATGATCCAGGTTTGACCTATGAGTATAGTAATATGGGCTTTGCTATGCTAGGATATATCATTAAAAAAGTAACCGGTATACCTTATAGCGACTACATTGAAAAAAATATTTGGCAACCATTAAATATGCAACAAGCAAGTTGGGAATATTCTAATGTGCCTGCTAAAGAATTGGCACATGGCTATCGTTGGATTAATAATAATTGGCGCGAAGAATCATTATTGCACGATGGTATTTATGGGGCGATGGGTGGTATGATTACTTCAATAGAATCATTTAGTAAATACGTTGCTTTTCACCAATCGGCATGGCCTCCTAGAAATGATATTGAAACTGGCCCAATTAAACGAAGCTCTGTACGAGAAATGCACCAGCCTTGGCGTTTTTCTTCATTAAATGCTGCCTATAAATATCCTAGTGGAAGGGCTTGTGCCATGGCAGCTGCTTATGCTTATGGATTGCGTTGGTCTAAAGATTGTGAGGGTAGAGAAACCATTGGCCATACTGGTGGTTTGCCTGGTTTTGGAAGTAATTGGGTGATATTACCCGAGTATGGTTTAGGCGTAATGTTTTTTGCAAACCTAACTTACGCACCAACATCATTTGCTAATGTACAAGTGTTGGATACCTTGCTCAGATTAACAGGTATTCAGCCCCGTCAATTACCAGCGTCAAAAATTCTTACACAAAGAAGAGATGATTTAGTAAAACTATTACCACAGTTTAATAAGGCAGCTCAATCGGGTATTTTTGCGGTTAATTTTTTTGCAGATTATTTTACAGAATCACTAAAAAAAGAAGCCACAGAAATATTTGAAAAAGCAGGAACTATTAAAAAAGTAAACGAAGTAGTTCCGGAAAATCAATTACGCGGTTATTTTATTGTAGAAGGAGAAAAAGCCAATATCAATATTAGTTTTACGCTTACGCCAGAGAATCCTGCATTAATTCAGGAGTACCATATTAAGCTTATTGATAAATAAATTATTCTCCAGGATGGTATGATTTTTCAACATGCTTTAGTACGTCTTCTTTGTAAAATAATACCTCTTTAAATTCACCTTTGGTATAAGGTATTGCTTGGTCTGAAAAATGTTTGGAATCACGATCACTTGATTCACCGCCAGCTAGTAAAGATTTGGCGATTACTTTTTTGCCAAATTCAACTGCGCAAATAAAACTATTGCCATTATAGCCATAGCGTAAATTAGTATTAGGGTATGCCTTGCTAACAAAAGAGGGTAAGCATCCCCATGTAGAAGCCGCAAACCCAGATGGGATGCTAGGTTCAGCGTCATTGTATTTTTCAACAATATTGCCTGTTAAGCGTTGGTATCGATTGATTTCGCCCCAAGGTTTTTGCCAGGTTCCAAATTTAGCAGTCAACTCTTTTGTTACTTCCAATAAACTATTTAAAAGCAAACTTGTATTATTAGACTCTGCAAAAGCAGTTGTTTTTTGCACCTGATCTGATTCGTCTTTTCCATTAGACCTAATAATTGTTGGAAATAATTTTTGGCCCCATTCAATAGCTAGCGTTGTTGCTACGGAATTTGCTGATGAATTTCTATCCCAATTTTTTAATAAATTAATTGGTGCAGATAATGCGGTAAAATTTGTGTCTAATTTATTTTTTTCATAAGCTTTGAGTAATGCAGGAATGAGCAAGTCAAATGCTGCAAGATGCGTGTCATAAGCCGTTTCAATTACTTTATTGATGGTAAGTTGCGTGCGGTCTTTAAAAATTTTCACTGCATTTAATCCCCTAAAATTTTCTCCATCCAACGACATATAATGCGGGTAATTTTCTCTTTTGGGGCTACTTATTCCAGAAACAGTAAATGGCGTTGAATTACAATTTTGTAAAAAGCCACTGATTGGATTATACACATGAATCATTTCGTTTAAACTATGAAATCCTTTCCATTCTGTATTGCTAGTGCTTCCATCAACTGGTTTCGACCAATTGTATGCGGTATCTCTTTTTGGAATAAAATTACCATGCCAATATGCAATATTTCCTTGGTCATCTGCAAACACGGTATTGTTTGAAGTATTAGCCAGCATTTCCATATTTTTTTTGTAGTCTTCAAATCCTTTAGACTTAGTTCTTTGCCAAGATTGTATTAAAGACTTGATAGATCGATTATTGGCTTTTACAGAAATCCATTGACCATTTCTTTTAGCCATTACTGGTCCATGGTGTGTATAGTAAGTTTTAAAACTTTTAGATAATAGTTTACCATTCTCTAAGTACTGGATAGAGATTATTTTTTCAGTTACTGGTAATTGTTGGTTATTGTACTGATAGCTAAATCCTTTTGCTGTTGATTGTATTTTTTCTATATATAAATCTGCTACATCGCTATAGCCAGAGGTATGCATCCAGCCACAGTGTTCATTGAATCCTTGGTACACAAAAAATTGTCCCCAAGTAACAGCGCCATATGCGTGTAATCCTTCTAAACTTTCAACAGCTACTTCTGGTCTAAAATAAAAAGTAACGTGTGGATTGATATATAAAATGGCATTGCCAGAAGCTGTTTTGGAAGGCCCAAATGCAAATCCATTGGAGCCACTAGGTAAGGGTTCTTCAAATACTTTATTATTTTTTGCTAATGGAACGATTATGTCATTTGAATAAAATGCTTTTAATTCATTAACAGTAACATCGCCTAAATTAATAGCACCAATACTTCCATCGGTCCACATGAGTGCATACCATGGTTCAAAATGATTTAGCAGTAATGGTTTTTTAGTAGGATGCTTGTATATATAATAATTAATGCCATCTGCATGTGCTATTAATAATTTTTTTAACCATTCATCGGCTTGTTCAAAATCTTTTTTAGCTGCTACTGAATCAAGTATTATTCTGTTTAATAAGTCATTGTACACATCTGATATGCCGTTTATTTCAGAGAGCCTTCCTAGTTTTTCTATATAGTTCATTTCAACTCGCCTAAAATCGTCTTCGCATTGGGCATAGATTAGTCCAAAAACAGCATCGGCATCTGTTTTTCCATAAATATGAGGAACACCCCAATTGTCTCTAATGATGGTTATTTGTTTAGCTGTTTTTTGGTATCGATTAATTTCAGATTTATTGAAGTCTTGGGCCTGTAAAAAAATAGGACTCGTAATAATTACTAGTGCTAATAAACAATTGATATGCTTTAAAGAATAACTTTTTTTCATTGATGCTTATTTATTGGCTCTCAAAACCATTCCATTTCTACTGCCATTGTGAACGCCATCGTTTACAGTTATTTTTCCATTGACTATTACATATTTAAATCCTGTAGAATACTGGTGTGGCTTGTTATAGGTTGATTGGTCTTGCACTGTTTTTTCATCAAACACTACAATGTCTGCGGCAAATCCTTCACGCAATATGCCACGGTCTTTTAATTGAAATTTTTGTGCCGGCAAAGATGTCATGCGTCTAATGGCTTCTTCTAATGAAATGATTTTTTCGTCTCGAACGTATTTAGATAATACCCTTGCATTAGTACCATAACCCCTTGGATGTGGATTGCCTGAACCAAACACACGGATACTTGCATCACTAGCAAACATATTAAATGGATACTGCATAATATTGGCAACATCTTTATCACTCATGCCATGAAACACCATGCCAGCGCCACCTTGCTCCATCATTTCAATAATAGTGATTGCTTCTTCTTTTGCAGTATGCTTTTTACCTTTTAATAAATTCACTTCTTCAATGCTTTTGCCATTATAACTACTATCGGCTTTAAAAGAAGCAACAACAGGGTAACTAAAATGTTTCAATTTTCTTTTTTGAAGTTTCTTTATCATGTATTGAACAACTTCTTTTCTAATAGTTGTTCTTGCTAGTCTTGCTTTAATAGAATCTTCTCCATCAGCCAAAATCCAATCCGGAATTAAGGTGCTCAAAGAAGTACTACTGGCAGTGTAAGGATATTGGTCAATGGTTACTTCTAAACCTTCAGACCTTGCTTTAATAATCATGGGAATGGTTTCTTTACTGCGTCCCCAGTTTTGTTGACCACTTAATTTAAAATGCGATATCTCAACAGGAATATTGGCTTCTCTACCAATATGTAATGCTTCTTCAATGGCTTGGGTTACACTATCTGCTTCGTCGCGCATATGGCTCGCATAAACGCCGTGATGTGCGGCTGCAATTTTTGCGAGTCGTACAATTTCAGTTGTTTTAGAATAGGTGCCAGGAATATAAATTAGGCCTGTAGACAATCCTACTGCACCATCATTCATGGCTTTCTCAACAATCGCTTCCATTTGTTGCAATTCTGCTTCTGATGGATCTCTATTGGCAGAACCCATCACTGCTTTTCTAACATCGTTGTGGCCAATTAATGAAGCGGTATTTATTGAAAGATGTAAACTATCAATCATTGAAAAGTACTTGCCTAAATTGGTTTCAGAAAGACCGCAGTTACCGGTAACAACACTGGTTACTCCATCGTAAATAAAATTCGATGCAGTAGGATTTTTCCGCTCATCTCCTTCAATATGGGTGTGAACGTCTATAAAGCCAGGCGACACAATCAAGCCAGTTGCGTTAAGGGTAGTGGTTGCTTTCCACGTATTTAAAGCACCGATTTTAATTATTTTTCCATCTTTAACGGCTATATCAGCGTAAAACCAAGAATTGCCAGTGCCATCTAAAATTTTACCATTTTTAATAATTAAATCGGCTTGCTGTGCTTTGGAACTGCTTGAAATGAGTAGTAAAATTGCAATTAACTGTTTCATTGGTTGTATGGATAATGCGCATTAATATAAAGAAGCTTCAATTTAGGATGAATTTTTGAGCCTATGGCTAAATTTTCCGGATCCTTGGTCTATTGTAAAGCCGTACTTTTGCAGACTGAAAATTTAAACAGGATATGTTAGACAAGCTCGATGCCATTAAAGCCAGGTTTCATCAAGTGGGGATTGCCCTCACCAACCCTGAGATTATAAATAACCAAAAAGAATATGGTGCGTATAGTAAAGAATACCGTTCTCTTGAAAAAATTGTTGAGCCATACGAAATTTATAAAAGGGTTTTAGCCGATTATGATTTTGCCAAAGAAAGTTTGAATGGCAGTGACGAAGAGATGCGCGAATTGGCCAAAATGGAATTGCCCGAAATTGAATCTAAAAAAGACCAACTAGAAAAAGAATTAACCAAACTATTAATTCCAAAAGATCCACAAGACGATAAAAATGCAATCATTGAAATCCGTGCTGGAACCGGTGGTGATGAAGCTAGTTTATTTGCTGGGGATCTATTAGGAATGTACCTACGCTATTGTTCTAAAAAAGGCTGGAAAACAAGTGTGGTAAGTGAAAGCGAAGGAACTGTAGGCGGATATAAAGAAGTGATTGTAGAAGTAACTGGCGAAGATGTATACGGTACTTTAAAATTCGAAAGTGGGGTGCACCGTGTACAACGCGTTCCTAATACTGAAACACAAGGAAGGGTACATACTTCAGCAGCAACAGTAGCGGTAATGCCAGAAGCCGAAGAAGTAGATTTTGAATTGAAAGAAAGTGATGTGAAAATGGAAACTGCCCGAAGTGGTGGTGCTGGTGGTCAAAACGTAAATAAAGTTGAAACAAAAGTATTCCTTACCCATATTCCAACAGGGGTGGTAGTGGTTTGTCAAACTGAAAGGTCTCAGTTGGGTAACCGCGAAAAAGCCATGACCATGTTGCGTACTAAATTATACGAAGAAGAAGTACGCAAACACGAAGATGAAATTTCTCGTCAACGAAAAACATTGGTTAGTACGGGCGATAGAAGTGCTAAAATACGAACCTATAACTGGCCTCAGGGAAGGGTTACAGACCATCGGATTGGTTTAACATCTTACAATTTAGATGCTGTAATTGGCGGTGAAATTGAAGACTTCATTGAAGCCCTACAAATGGCAGAGAATGCAGAAAAAATGTTGCACCAATAAGTTGAACAATTAGTTGTTTTTGGCGCTGTCTTCTTGTGCTTTCAATTTAAGTTCCCATGCCCAGGCTGTTTTCATCATATCGGTGAGATTGTATTCAATTGTCCAACCTAGTTGGGTAACAGCGGCATCATTGTTGGCAAATATGGCTACTACATCCCCCGGACGTCGTGCAGCAATTTCGTAATTTAAAGCAACCCCACTCACTTCTTGAAAACTTTGAATGGCTTCTAAAACAGTTACGCCAATACCGGTGCCCAAATTAAAAATATCACAGGCAGTTTTGTTTTTTTCTTGCTCTAAATATTGAATGGCTAAAGTATGTGCATGTGCAATATCGCATACATGAATATAATCGCGAATACAACTGCCATCACGGGTATCATAATCGTTACCAAACACTTTCATTTTTGGTAATTTGCCAATGGCTGTTTGTGTAATAGCGGGCACTAAATTTTGTGGTCTACCAATTGGCAATTCGCCAATAGCCGCGCTAGGATGGGCTCCTACCGGATTAAAATAGCGCAATAAAATAGTATTGCAGCCGCCATTTTTTGTAAAATCCTGTAACATTTCTTCGCCCATTTGCTTGGTAGCGCCGTAAGGAGATTCTGCTTTTTTTATGGGTGATAATTCTGTAACAGGAATTGCATCGGGGCTACCATATACCGTACAAGAAGAAGAAAATACAAAGTTCGGAATGCTAAATTCTTCTACGCATTTTAGCAAATTAATCAGCGAAAATAAATTGTTTTCGTAGTACAATACTGGCGCTGAAACAGATTCTCCTACTGCTTTATAAGCAGCAAAATGAATAATACCAGCAATATCTGTGTTCTCTTGAAACACCGCTTGTGTTTCGTCGAAATTCTTTAAGTCAACCAAATAATTTTTTACTTTCTTTCCTGTGATTTGCTCAATACCTGCAATGGAAAAACTAGACGAACGAGAGTTGTCGTCAATAGATATTACCTCGTAACCATGGTTTAATAAATCAACTATTGTATGAGATCCAATATATCCGCAACCTCCTGTAACTAATATTTTTTGCATAGCGTGTAAATATGCTGCAATATTAATTCAAGTAATTCAACAAGCGGCTAATCAACCAAATATTAAATGAATAATTTCAGAATATAAAAGATGCTAGCAGCTAAAATAGCCGAAATAGGAATGGTTAAAATCCAAGCCCACAATAGGTTAATGGTTACACCCCAACGTACTGCACTCAATCTTTTGGTAGCGCCTACGCCAATAATTGAACCTGTAATTGTATGTGTAGTAGAAACCGGAATTTTAAAATGCTCGGTTAAGAATAAGGTAATAGCACCTGCAGTTTCAGCGGCAACGCCTTCTAATGGGGTTACTTTGGTGATTTTGGTACCCATTGTTTTTACAATTTTCCATCCACCACTCATGGTGCCAAGTCCAATACATAAAAAACTTGTAAATGGAACCCAACCGTATTGGTCTACAAATTGGTTAAAGTTCATATGAATCCCCAGCGTTCCTTGGTAGTAAATCATAGCAGCACCAATAATTCCCATTACTTTTTGGGCATCATTACCGCCATGTCCAATACTAAAAGCTGCTGAAGAAACTAACTGTAAACGCTTAAACCAATTCTCTGCTTTATACGGGTTCGATCGCTTACATATATGCACAATTAATATCGTGATAAAAAATGCAATGATCATTCCTATTAATGGGGCTAAGAAAATAAATAAGAATGTAGGAACCACTTTTACGTAGTTAATAACGTGGTGGTCTAAATGACTAAATCCTTTTGCATTGGCAATGGCCGCTCCAATAAATCCACCCATTAAAGTATGAGAAGAACTAGAAGGAATACCAAACCACCAAGTAATTAAATTCCAAATAATAGCAGCAACAATTCCTGCTAACAATACTTGTAATGT
Source organism: uncultured Bacteroidota bacterium (assembly GCA_903831935.1). Classification (GTDB taxonomy): domain Bacteria; phylum Bacteroidota; class Bacteroidia; order Chitinophagales; family Chitinophagaceae; genus Sediminibacterium. Next base: position 10,772 of record CAIKZP010000166.1, read on the forward strand.
AATAAATTCTGGGTTAACCCATTTTGCAACTGTATTACCAATTCCAAATTCTTTGAATATATATTTTGATATAAAAAACGCTGCGAAATTAAACATAGCTGCCCATAAAACCGCCTGAAAAGGAGTTAGTACTTTCGTGGAAACTATTGTGGCTATTGAGTTTGCGGCATCATGGAACCCATTGATGAAATCAAAAACAAACGCAAGTACTATAATAATTATTAGTAACGTAAACATAAGCAGTTTTTTTTAGCTTCTCATTTTGTCTAGCAATATAAACTAGCCAGTAATGCTGGCAGTGGTCTACTGTTTATGCGTATTTAATAATAATTGATTCAATTACATTGGCAGCATCTTCACATTTATCTGTAGCAATTTCCATTACTTGATAAATTTCTCTTTTCTTAATCACTTCTTTAAAATCATTCTCTGTTTGGAATAAAATTTCAATGCTCATATCAAACACATCGTCTGCTTGGTTTTCAATGCTATTTACTTTAACCATCGCTTCAGTCATGGCTCGTAAATTTTTCATATCGCGCAAGCCAAATACTGCTTTTTTAATTTCAATAGTACCTTGTAAAATAAGGTCAGCCATTTTCTGGATACCTGTATCATTTGGGTTTACATTATAGAAATTAATTTTTTTAGAACATGCGTAAATATAGTCGGCAATATCATCTAGGGCAGAAGCCAAATAGTGAATATCTTCTCTGTCGAAAGGCGTAATAAAATTTCTACCTAATTCAGTAAAAATACGGTGTGTATTATCGTCGTTTTTGTGTTCTAAGTCTTCAATCTGGGCTAGATATGATACACGTTTGTCTGCATCTGGCTCACTTACCATTTCTTTGAGTTTAATACCCATTTCGTGGACTTTCTCGGCTACATCTTCAAATAGCTCGTAGAATACTTTGTTTTTTGGCATGAAAAATTTACCGAAAGAGTTGATACCCATGATTTAAGAATTTGGTGCAAAAATAGGTGGATGATTACTAGTGTAGGCAGATAACAATAAGTTAACAATAAGGTAATATACGGCTCAAAAATAATAGTAAAAACAACTATTATTATTAGTCTTTTTTCTTCTCTAAAGTGAATCCAATGGTGGTTCCAACGTCTAATTTACTTCTAACATGCATGGTTTGGCCATGCGCTTCAATAATATGCTTGCAAATAGCCAAGCCCAATCCTGTGCCTCCCACATCCCTGCTTCTACCCCTGTCGGTTCGGTAAAAACGCTCAAAAATTCTTGGCAAATGTTCTTCTCCAATGCCAATACCATCGTCGCTAAATTCTACCAGCACATGTTTTCCGTCTGTTTTATAGATACTCGCTACAATACTACCTTCTTGTTTGCCGTATTTAGTAGCATTTTCTATTAAATTATTAATTACCTGCCTAATTTTCTCTTTATCAGCATAAACGCTTATTGGGGCTTCACACCCACTCTTAATAGTTGCCCGAATGTTTTTTGCAGAGGTTTTAATTGAAAGGGTTTCAAACACTTCTTTAATTAAATCTTGAACAATAAATTGTTGTTTATATAAAGGTTGTTCGCCGCTTTCAAGTCTGGTTATTTCATCTAAATCTTCGGCTAAGTTAACCATGCGGTCTACATTTTTAGCCGCATTTTCTAAAAAACGTCTACTCACTTCTGGGTTATCAATAGCCCCGCCCAATAAAGTGTCTACATAACCTTGAATGGCAAAAATGGGGGTTTTAAATTCGTGCGATAAGTTTTGTAAAAACTCTTTTCTGTAGGCCTCATTGTCTTTTAATAATTCAATTTCTGCCTTGCGTTGTTCGGCCCATTTTTCTACATCTTCTCTTACTTCATCAATACTTTTTTGGGGTAAAATGTATTTGTAATAAGTCTCTTCTCTTTTATTGGCCTTTGTTTGATAGATAAACTTATAAATCAGTTTAATTTTTCGATAGATAAACCATTCAAGTACAAATTGTATTAAAAAATAACTTAGTCCAAAACTTACTAGCAATACCCAAATAGCTACTATCCAGTCGGCTCTAATCAAGCCAAATATAATGGCGTTTGGTAATGCCAAAGCCAATGCTGTAAAGGCAGAGAGTTGTTTGGGAGAAAAGTTTTTTGGATTTAACATGGGTTAATTTCAATCGGTCTACAATCCATTTAATAGCAAGTTAATTCATTGAAATGGAAAAGCCACTTTGAAATTTATTGATCAAATTTATATCCAACCCCTTTAACGGTTGTAATACATTCAATACCCATTTTTTGACGAATTTTACGGATATGTACATCAATGGTTCGGTCGCCTACAATCACTTCATTGCCCCAAACCTGCGATAAAATTTCGTTGCGTAGAAAAACCCTGCCTGGTCTAGAAGCCAATAGGTGTAATAATTCAAATTCCTTTTTTGCCAATACCACATCATTTCCGTCAATAGTTACCATGAACTTTACTGGATCGATGCTGATATTGTCTATTATAATTGTTTTGCTATCGCTTGCATGGTTATTAGCTCTTCTAAATAAAGCATTCACGCGGCTAATAAGTACTTTAGGACTGATTGGCTTATTTACATAATCATCTGCGCCAATTTCCAATCCTTTTATTTGAGATGCTTCGTCGCTTAAAGCAGTTAAAAAAATAATCATTGTTTTTTCGAACATAGGTTGTGTTCGTAAAATGGCACAAACTTCCATACCTGTTTTTTTAGGCATCATAATGTCTAAAATGATTAGGTCTGGGTTTAGTTTTTTTGCCTGTTCAATAGCCTCATTACCATCTTTTGCTGTAAAAACTTCATAGCCCTCCTTTGTAAGGTTATACCCCACAATTTCTAAGATATCTGGTTCGTCATCTGCTATTAAAATTCTCTTCACTTTGGCTTCCATGTTAACAGTAAGTTTACACAAACTTAATTTTAATGATTGGCAATTTGGGTATTTCTCCTTATTATGTTATTGTTAACTGTTAAAACATGGCTTTCTGCATTTTGAGGTGAAATGGTAGTATTTTTGACTGATAGTAGTATGAAACAAGTATTTCTTCTAATAATAGCCTGTATTTTCTTTGGAAGCATTATGGCTCAAACGCCAACCAATATGCCGCCCATTCCTGCTATAAGGGTTTGGCACCACGAAGACATTATAGGATCGCAAAAAAAAATTCAAGCACTCTTTGGTGCAGTAGGCGATACATTAAATAAATCTAACGAGGAATTAGATTCATTTAACCATCAAATCACTGCTATAAGAATAAGTATTGAATTGAATAGCAATTTAAATAACAATGATAAATTTAAATGGCTACGCAGTACCAATGAAATACTAACCAGTTTTATTTATGCCTTTCATGTGCATCAGATTCAGTTATTGGAACTAATTCCACTGGTAAAAGCATTTGACAAAGCAATGAATTTAACTATTGCAAACCAATCGGTGTATGCTGTTTTTGAACAAAATAGTTTAGCCGTAGGATCAATTTTAATTGACAATTATGGCTTAGCATCTAATAAAGGAATTGCCCCGGCAAAAGATTTGTTGGTCTGGAAATATTGTCAATTAAATCCAGAAAAAATTCTTACTACATTAAGCAAAAATGCTAATAATATTTTTGCCGATACTTTAATTGTTCAAGCAGCATTTTTAGATCCAGAAACACTTTACAATTATGCAGCAGCACCCAATGCATTAGGAAAAAAAATCCAATCAGTCAATCATCGATTTGTACAATTAATTGGCCAGTTTTCGCTTACTAAAACAGGCAGAATGTATATGCCTTTTTTAGATAATTTATACCATAATAAAATAACTGTCAGCGAAATTACGCCACTATTAACGCCCGAAAAATCTGAAAATTATTATCAACTATTGGTGCATACACGTATTGATTATGTAGCAAGAATGCAACATGCAGATACGCCCATTCTTGTAAAGGTATTAACCGATAAATTAAAAGACAAGGCTATTGAGCTATACATCAATGAAATCAATACTTTGCACGAAGAAAAGAATCCAAAAATCAGGTTCTTGTCTTTAGAAAAACTAAGTGCACAAGACTTATATTATTTGGCAGTAATGGGTGAAGCAGAAATGTACACTTCTAGTTTTGTAAGTGGTATTTATCCACGTATTTTTCAGCGAATGAAAAAGCCAGATGCCAATAATTTATTGCAGTCTGTGCACAATGATTATGTAAAAAAATTCATTAAAATAGCTGCAGCCTATAATACGCTCAATGACTTTCTGCAAAAGATGGATTCTAGTATTGCTTTTACTAGAATGCAACAGTTTGTTGATGGGTTAGAAAATACAAAAAATTTAGAAGAGGCAGTAGATGTTGCTGATGCATTTGCTAGTATTTATCAACCAAAATTTAAAAAATTAATTCTAGATCAGGTGCATGTAAATTTAGTGGCAGCACAGCAAAAAAAACAGGTTAGAGCCATAGCTATTTATCAATTATTGGAAACCATTTTCACATCAATGGATACCGCTAATCATATTGATATTGCTGCAGAGCTTGGGATTGCTCCGGTTTATTTTATGCCCAATAAATTATTGCAAAATGCCCAAGGAAAAATTATCATGCAACAGTTTTTTTATGGCGATAAAGATGGCACGACAATTTTTAATGCTTTTCTTGCATCATTTAATGTTGCAAAATGGAAAATTACCCAACAAAAAAATTGGGTTGAAATAGCCTCCAAAAAAGGCGTGCCCATTAGTATCTATGCCAATCGGCCATTGAATCAAGCATTAGATTTAGACGAGCAAGCACAAGATGCATTAATTGATTATTTAAAATTGCAACAAATAACACCTTCAGTAGTGATTCATAGAGGCCATAGCTATCACTTAAGTTCAACTATTAATAAATTAGCATCCTCTGCTAAACTGGTTATTTTAGGTGGTTGCGGGGGATATCAAAACTTAAATCAAGTATTAGCAATTTGCCCAGGAGCACATATTATTTCTACCAAACAAGTGGGAACGGGTATCATTAATAAAGGGTTGATAAATGAAATTAGTGAAACACTAAGATTGGGTCAAAACCTTAACTGGCCTAGTTTGTGGACAAAAATGTCCAATCAATTTAAAGTTCAATTAAAAGAAAGTTTCAACGATTACGTTCCACCCCATAAAAATTTAGGCGCCATTTTTATTATGGCGTATCAGAAAAAAATCAGTCAAGAATAGATTATAAATCGTCTTCTTCCCAGTCTTCGTCGGCTTCGTCTTCATCGAACAAAAGTTCGTAATTCAACGCTTCTTCGTCTGAAAGTTCTTCTAAAATTTCAAAGATGGTATCTTCTTTTTTTCTCCAATAAGTAACTTCTTCTTCGGCATCGTGCAAAATTAAAAATACGGCGCCTGTTGTTTCCATCATTGGTTGAACCAATACTAATTCTTCGCCTTCGTTTTCTGTAATTAAGTAATAGCGGCCTATGGATAGTTGTGAATAAGTAGACATATCGTTTTGTTTTAAGTTAGTTCGATTATACAATACAAGTTAATTCAATTTTAGGGATTATTTGTATTAGCCAATTAAGAAAGAAAAGGATTGTTTTTTCTTTCGTGACCAATTGTGGTTGGTCTACCATGCCCAGAGTAAACAATCACTTCGTCGGGTAAGGTTAACATTTGTTCTTTAATACTATTTAATAATTGCTCATGCGAAGCCATAGGCAAGTCGGTGCGGCCAATACTTTCATAAAATAGCACATCCCCACTTATTATAAAACCTTGTTCTGCGCAATAAAAACTAATGCTTCCAGGAGAATGTCCGGGGGTGAAACGAATACTTAGTTGGTCTTGGCCTAATGAAATTGTGTTTTCTTGGCTAAGAAAATGCAAGGGTCCTGAGTAATTAATAAATGGCATTCCCCAGTTTTCGCCCGATTTTGGTGCGAATTCTAGCATTTTTTCTTCATTTGGATGGATATATAGCTCTAAACCATAGGTTTTGTGTACCCAGTCGTTGCCAAACACATGGTCTAAATGACAGTGTGTATTTACCAATTGCACTGGCTCAAGTTGGTTATCAATTAAAAACTTTTTTAACGTTTCTTGTTCTTCTGTAGTGTAACATCCGGGATCTAATATAATAGCTTTGTTGGTATCATTGTATAGCAAATACGTGTTTTCTTGTATAGGGCTGAATTTAAAAACTTTAACATGAAACATAAACGGAATTTTGGGGTGCTTTTAATGGTAAATGACTAATTTTAAAATACTAAAGTTCGGATATGCAACTGAATAGATTTAATAAATGGCTTTTTTTAATAGGATTTCTTTTCCCCATCGTTTCTACGGCGCAAGTTAATGCAGTGGTGTTTGGAAAAAACAGGGTACAACACAAGAAATTTATCTGGAAGTTTCACCAGTCTCCCAATTTCAATACTTATACTACACAATCTGGTGTTGAACTTGGCAAATTTGTTGCCCAGGTTGCAGAAGAAGAATTGCCATCTATTGAAAACTTTACAGAATATTCTTTGCAAAGACGCGCCAATATAGTGGTCTATAATAATTATAACGATTATAAAAGCAGCAATATTGGACTAGGTTCCGACTGGCAAAATGCTGGCGGTTCTACCAAACTGGTGAATAACAAAATTGTACTTTATTACGATGGCAATCACGAGCACCTCAAACAAAGTGTGAGAGAAGGTATTGCCAAAGTATTAACCGATAATTTATTGTTTGGAGATGATATAGGTGAGTTTGCCAGTAACCAAGCATTACTTGATTTGCCAAAATGGTTGCTTGATGGATATGTAGCTTATGTGGCACAACCATGGAGTACCGAAAAAGATGATGCACTTAAGAGTGCTATTTTGAGTGGTAATTACAATTCCTTTTATCAATTTGCTTTTGAGAAACCATTGCTAGCAGGCCATGCATTCTGGTATTATTTTGGTGAAAAATATCGAGTAGAAAATATCACCTATTTACTATACTTAGCAAGGGTGTATAAAAACTTAAATAGTGCTGCGCTTCGTGTTTGTAAAATTAAGTTCAAAGATGTTTTGAAAGATTTCATGCAGTTTGAGCAAGACCATTATGTAAAGGAAATTCGCCAACGAAGAAATGCACCCAAGGGTTTATTAAATATTACAGAAGATGTAAGTAAGAATGATTATTTCCGTTTTCAAGCAAGCCCAACACCAAAGAGTAATAATTATGCAGTTGTTGAATTTAAAAAAGGCATTTATAGTGTAAAGTATTTCGAGAATTTTTATAATGCCAAAACCTTGCTTAAACTAGGTGTGCGCACCAATCAAGGCGATATCAATCCAAACTATCCAATCATGGCTTGGGATGCTAAAGGAAGTAGATTGTTGGTGGTTTATTGGGAGGATGGAAAAACTAAAATGTTTGTATATGACGCTGTAGCGCACTATAAACGCTTTAAACAAACAATTGAAGGTGTAGACCAAATTATTGATGCATCTTTTATGTTGGATGCTAATTCGCTAGTATTAAGTGCAGTTAAAAATGGACACTCCGATATTTTTACTTATAAAATTGAAGAGCAAAAAATGACCCAAATTACCGACGATGTTTACGACGATTTGGATCCTAGTTTTGTTGCATTTCCTAACCGAGTAGGAATTGTGTTTGCCTCAAATAGACCAAGTGGTACAGCGCCAAACAAAGACACTGTATTGCCAAGTCGTTATCGTTTTAATATATTCATGGTGGATGTATTAAACACTAGTAAAGAAAAACAAATAGCCAAATTAACCAACCAACAGTTTGGAAATGCGCGCTATCCAATGCAATACAATCCCACGCACTTTACGTTTGCATCAGACGAAAATGGTATCATTAATCGTTGGGCTGGTTTCTTTGCTACCCAAAGAAATGGGGTAGATACCTTGGTATATGTTGGTGATGAATTATTACACAATCCTTCTAAAAAAGAATACGATTCTACACTAGTTGCTTGGAGAAGAAACGAACCAGATAGCGTTGGATATTTTCAGGTATACAAAGACTCAACTTATACATTTCCTATTACCAACTATCAAAGTTCTTTATTAGAAACAAGAATTGCAGGTAATAATGGACAAGTAAGTGAAGTGCGTCAAGAAGGAGATTATAAGTTTTTATATAAATTAAAAGTAGACGAAGCTGCATTGTTAAAACGCAATGTAAATGCACGTCCTACTGAGTTTATGAAAAAGCAAATTGATGCTAAAAGAGCGGCTGAAGGCAAAGCAATTATTTACAATAAAAAACCAGTAGCAGATACAGTAAAGCCAAAATCAACGGCTATTTTTCAAAATGAATTTGCCGACGAAAAGCCCGACACATCAGTGGCTGTAAATAAACTCTTGAACAATGCAGAAAAAGTTTCTACACTTAGTAAGTCTAAATTATTTGATTATAGATTGAAATTTAGTAGTGATTATATATTGGCAGGATTTACCAATAATATACTAATTAATAGATACCAACCTTATGGTGGTGGTTCGGGTCCTATTCAATTAAATAATGGTAACGACCTCAATTTTACATTTAGGGTTGGTGCAAGTGATTTAATGGAAGACCTCAAATTTGTAGGTGGTTTTCGATTTGGTACCAACTTGAAAGACAAGGATGTGTTTTTCTCTTTCATGAATAATAAAAAAAGATTAGACTGGGGATTAACATACTACAGAAGTAACGTGAGCAATTATTTTAATACTAGTTATAACAATGAACTAGTAACTAATTTATTTCAAGGAAATGTATCGTATCCATTTAATGAAGTAAAAAGTTTGCGTGCAACACTTGGTGTTCGTACCGATAGGGGTATTTTAAAATCGTACGATAACTATTCTGGTCAACCCGACCCCAATGCACTTGCTTACAAAGACACTTTGTCGAGGTATGCATTGGCTCGTTTAGAATATGTGCACGATAACACCATTAATCCAATTCAAAATATTTGGAATGGCTTGCGGTTTAAAATTTATTTAGATGTAAATCTGCCAGTTTATAAAAACTCTTTTGGATCAGGAACCAAAACATTTAATTTAGGATTAGATGCAAGGCAGTATGTAAAAATCTACAGAAACTTTATTTGGGCCGGAAGAGCTGCTGCTGATTTCTCTTGGGGCAATCAAAAACTAATTTATTATTTAGGTGGTGTTGATGGATGGATCGGGCCACAGTTTAATAGCAACCCGCCTGCTGCCGACCAGTCTTATGCTTTTCAGTCTTTGGCTGTGAATATGCGCGGTTATAATCAAAATATTGCCAACGGAAACAATGCCTTTGTTATAAACTCAGAATTGAGGTTGCCTGTTTTTGCAACCTTAATAAATAGACCAATTAATAATGCTTTCTTACGCAATTTTCAATTGGTACAATTCATTGATTTAGGCTCTGCTTGGAATGGCAAATACAATGGCATCAAGCGCCCTGGACAATTCATTCAAACCCTTGATCCTAGCGGCATTCCAACGGGCAATATTACTGTAAGAATTGATGCCGGTGGTTTAGGCCCTTTTGCTGGAGGATATGGCTTTGGTATGCGTAGTACCCTAATGGGCTATTTTATGAAGCTAGATACAGCATGGCCAATGAAAGGTGTTTTTGTAGGAAAACCAATCTGGTATTTTTCTTTGGGATTTGATTTTTAAGAAATTAACAGTTTGCTTTTTAAAGGACAGATCCTATGAACTATCTTTGTTTGTATGGCTGTTCGTTACAAATTTGGGCTTAGTTTATTCTTATTATTTTTTTGTGGAATCATTGCCCAAGGTCAGGGTAGAAAGTTGTTTGGTATTGTTAAAGACAAACAAAGTGATGAGCCAATTCCTTTTGCCTCGGTTGTTTTTAGATTATCAAATAAAGGTGTCCTTACAGATTCTGCTGGAAGATTTTCGGTAGACTATTCAGCGCTATTGGCGAATGATTCTGTACGTGTATTAAGTGTTGGCTACAAGCCTCTAACAATTCCTATTCGCAGTATTAAAGACAGTGCAGAACTAATTTTAAAAATTGAAGTTCTTCCTCCTACAGGCGAAGCTGTTGTAAAAAGCAAATACAATCGGGCGCTTTGGTTTTGGCGCAAAATAATGGCCAATAAAGACAAGAATAACCGCACCCGTTGGGATAGTTATTCTTATGAGATTTACAATAAGTTAGAGATGGATCTTAACAATGTAAAGTCAGACAAACTCAAGAAAAATATTTTATTAAAACCACTAGGATTTGTACTAGATTATGTAGACTCTGCCGATGGTAGCAAACCTTATTTGCCGGTCTATTTAACAGAAACACTTTCGGATTATTATTACCAAAAAAATCCAGAAAAAATTCATGAAATTATTAAAGCCACAAAAACCAATGGCTTAGACAACGAAAGTTTAATAAAGGAGTTAGGAGGCATGTACCAGAACATTAATGTGTACAGCAATTTTATTCCTATTTTCAATAAAGATTTTATTAGTCCTTTTAATTCCAATGCCGATAATTATTACCATTTTAAATTAGCAGATACAGCTTATTTGAGTGGTAAAAGATTGGTGCATTTTCGCTTTACAGCCAAACGAAAAGGGGAGAGTACTTTTGAAGGTGATTGCTGGGTAAATGACACCAGTTTTGCTATTCAAAAAGTAACCATGCGGCCTTCGCCAGAAGCAAATATTAATTTTATTGAAGGGCTTTCTTTAATTCAGGAATTCAGGCTTATTCAAGACTCTGTTTGGTTTTTATATAAGGATAAATTTGTGGCAGATATTGCCCCAATAGGAAATGGTAAACTTGGCATCAAAGGCCGAAAAACCACCACTTATGAGCATGTTGTTTTAAATGACCAACAAGCTATAAAAGATTTAAATGGCACACAAAAAACGCAACAAATAGACCTCTTAAAAAACACCGATAATTTCACTGATTCATTTTGGACCAAAAACCGACACGAGCCCCTGAATAAAAATGAAAATACAGTTTATAAAGTATTAGATACACTTACCAAAAACCCTACCTATGTTTTTTATAGAGATGCCTCTAAGGCATTTTTAAAAGGCACCAAAGATATTGGCAATATTCGTATAGGCCCTTGGTATTATTGGGTTAGCGGAAATAATTGGGAAGGAAGTCGTTTTCGATTCGACCTTTCTACCAATCGATCTTTTAATAACAATTTGTACCTAACTGGGTATGCCGCATACGGAACCAAAGACGGTAAGTTTAAAGGCGGTGGAGAAGCCAAATATTTATTTAGTAGAGACAACTGGACCTATTTAAAATTGGTTTATAAAAATGACTTAGACAATGGGCAAGTATCTTACGATCAATTAGGAACCGATAATTTATTTGGTACAATTTTTCGACGTCCAAATATTGCTTTTAAATTTCAACAACTTACCGAAAAAAGACTTGAATTTTATAGAGAAACAGCCAATGGTTTTGCTTATGGATTTTCTGGAGCAAGCAAACAATTTAATGCATTACAAAATCTACCAGGCAAAGAATTCTTTTCACAAAAAGGCAATAATCCATTTAATACTTTCGAAACTGTATTGCGTTTACGATATGCTTATTTAGAACGTAGCTTAGAAGATAATTTTTTACGCGTTAGTTTGGGAAGTTTGTATCCAATTGCAGACTTTAAATATACCAAGGGATGGAACAATGTATTGGGTAGTAATTACAATTACCAAAAACTAGATTTTAATGTTTCTCAATTGGTAAAAATATCTCCTTACGGCACTGTCTATTATAATTTATTTGCAGGAAAAGTATTTGGAACATTACCGTATCAAATGTTAGATATTTTACCTGGAAATGAAATGTATTATTACAACAAATTTGCTTTCAATTTAATGCAAAGATTTGAGTACCTCACCGATCAATTTGCAGGATTTAATTTGGAACATAATTTTGGTCCGGGCTTGTTTAAATACATTCCTATTACACGTAAATTAAAATTCCGTCAATTCTGGAGTGCCAAAGGAATTGTTGGAACTTTGAGTGCAGAGAACCAGCAATTAAATTATGTAGGAAATTATCCTTATCGCTCATTGGATAGCAAGCCCTATATAGAACTAGGAACCGGCGTAGACAATATATTCAAATTCTTTAGAGTAGACTTAGTTTGGCGGGTTGCTGCACCAGCTCCAATCAGTGGCGCATTACGCGACAAGTTTGGCATATTTGGAAGTTTTAGATTCCAGTTTTAGCCAGTGTTTTGCAAATGTTTTTTACAATTGAAGGGCCTTCATAAACAAAGCCTGTCCATACTTGAATTAAACTAGCACCAGCATTTAGTTTTTCTTTTGCATCAAAGCCATTAAAGATTCCTCCACTTGCAATAATGGGTATTTGACCATTGGTATTGGCGGATAAATATTGTACTACTTCAGTAGCTCGATTGGTAACAGGTTTGCCACTTAAACCACCAGCACCTATTGCAGTTATAGTATTTATAGGTGTTTGTAAATGCGCTCTACTAATGGTGGTATTGGTTGCTACCAGTCCATCAAGTTTGGTTTCAAAAGAAAGGGCAACAATATCGTCTAATTGTTCTAATTGATTGTCAATCTAACAATGTTATACCAAGCAGCCTTAGAAAATAAACTCTTGACTGGGCCTGTTCTTGACCATCTCATCCAGAAGCCATAACCATATTCTGATATACCATTAATTCTTACACTATTTCCATTTTCGATTAATTCGACTTAATAAACTGGTGCTGTTTGATCATAGTTTGAGGGCATAACTTAATCTTGTTGATCAGGTTAGAATTACTTTAAGTCAGTGGGGCTAATTAATTGAGTGAGTCCAACTGTGTATTAATATCTATCTCCATCACAGGCAAAGTTGTCTCCAGTGTGATATGATCCTGGTCCAAATTAAACTCTGAAGTAAGCAACTAGTCCGTTGAATATATTATACCATTTGTAATTGGGAACATAAATCCAGTACTTGTTGGCCAAATAATGATTGATATTGGGGAATGTATAGGTGACGGTTAAATCGTTGAATTTCACATAAGCGTAAGCTTTCCTTTCAATTCTTGAGTAGCCGAAGTATAAGTATACCCATGAAGGTATATTGTTATAGTAGTTATTGGCAACATCTGTTGATGGTTGGTAAATATTAGGATTTCCGGCTGCTTTATTATCAGTGTATGAGTAAGTCATGAAATAATATTTTCTATAGTCACCGCTATACCAGCAATTAAGAGTCCTATCTCCTAATTTACTTAAATCAGTCAATGAAGCAGGATCGTTTATTGTCAATCTCCAGGCACTGAACCATCCGGAACCGGGAATTGGTAGTTACCATCTAAACCATCCAGAAACAGATTTTTCTTCAGGGAAAGTCAAATTATCCATAACCAATGATATGGACTTATCGTTATCAGCGGGCTATTAGAATTATTTGGCGGGTGTTGTGATAGGGTCAAAGAAAAGTGGTTGAACCAAAGTATTAAATGGTTTGGGAGTATGCAACTACT
>CAIKZP010000167.1 GCA_903831935.1 uncultured Bacteroidota bacterium
AATGCAAGCTTCAAATTGGCGCGGCATGATGGCATTCTTTTTTATTGCATTCATATGGTTATTGGCATTGTTTTTTGGTGTTTGGAATTATTTAGCACTTACCATTAGTTCAATTCCTTTATTGCAGTCAATAGAAATCGCATCGTTTTTAATAGGAGCCTATGTAGTTGGATTATTTTATCATTTAATGAGTATTCGATTTAAAAAACTAGATCAAATCATGCCTTATTTGTCTATGGCAGGAATTATATATTTTACAACAGTTACTACTGCAGCTGGAAGAGATAATTTATTACAAGTAGGATTGCTTTTGTTTTTGGCTTCTGTTATACATAATGCCGCTGGTTATTTTTTTGGCTATTGGTTAAGCCGATTATTTAAATTAGATATTCCATCTGCGCGTACCATTGCGTTTGAAGTAGGGTTACAAAATGGAGGAATGGCAAGTGGATTAGCAGGAACCATGGGAAAATTGGGCACAGTAGGATTGCCTGCTGCCGTGTTTAGTCCATGGATGAATATTTCAGGATCTATTTTAGCCAATTATTGGCGAAAAAAAACAATAGACCCAATTGGTGAAAAAAATACAGCAAGTGTTTAACTAACTTGTGTTTATAAATGCTCAATTTTAATGCATAGAATCGAATGAAAAAAAATGTACTCATTTATTTTCTTGTTTTTTTAACCAGCATACTAACAGGGAATCTGTGTGCACAAAACGCATCGAATAATTACAGCCAACTTAAAAATGATTTTATCCATCCACCAGCTGCTGCAAAGCCTTGGGTTTTTTGGTATTGGATGCAAGCGGCAGTATCAAAAGAAGGGATTACAGCTGATTTAGAAGCAATGAAAGAAGTGGGAATTGGCGGAGCTTATTTAATGAGTATTAAAGACACGGCGTCTCCACAATTGTATCGACCTGCTGCCCGACAATTATCAAAAGAATGGATGGAATTGGTAAAGTTTGCCATGCAAGAAGCGAAAAGATTAAACTTACAATTAGGCATGCATGTGAGTGATGGATTTGCACTTGCTGGTGGCCCTTGGATTACGCCAGCTTTATCAATGCAAAAAGTAGTTTTCAGCAAAACAATAGTAAAAGGCAATCAACTTTTCAATCAAAATTTATTGCAGCCTGAAACAAATGAAGGTTATTACAAAGACATAGCAGTGTATGCCTACAAAAATACAGACACAGCTTCGTCAAACAATGCATCAACACAACCAATTGTTACAAGCAATAAGCCAGGAAATTATCAATTTTTATTATCCTTAAATAGTAAAGAAAGTTTTAAAGCAGATTCTAATGCATTCATACAATACCAATTTAAAACGCCTTTCACTTGCAGAAGTATTGTTATTAGAACCAATGGCAGCAATTACCAGGCTCAGCGATTAATTATTCAAACAAGTAACGATGGTGTGAATTTTAAAACCATTAAACAATTAGAATCTCCCAGACATGGATGGCAAGATACAGATGCACCCGTAACGCATAGCATTCCATATACTACTGCAAAATTCTTTCGATTTTTATATGATAAAAATCAATCAGAACCCGGTGCAGAAGATTTAGACAATGCTAAGTGGAAACCAAATTTAAAAATTTCAGGGATTGAATTATTGTCAAGTGCATTAATTAATCAGTATGAAAGTAAAAACGGAGAAATTTGGCGGGTAAGCAAAAGAACAGATTCGGTTGAAATACCAACTGAACTTTGTGTGCCATTAAAGGAACTATTGAACCTTACCAATAAAATGGGGAATGGTAAATTGCAATGGCAGGCACCTACAGGAACATGGACAATTATTAGAATAGGCCATACTTCCACAAAACATGCTAATGAAACAGGCGGTGCCGCCAAAGGTTTAGAATGCGATAAGTTTAATTCAACAGCTATTACACTTCAATTTAATAGTTGGTATGGAAAAATTTATGCATCACTTGGTAATGACTTGGCAAAAAAAGTACTAACTAATTTTCATGTTGATAGTTGGGAATGTGGTAGTCAAAATTGGAGTACTAATTTTTTAACGGAGTTTGAAAATAGAAGGGGATACAGCTTGTTGCCCTACTTGCCAGTAATGGCTGGCATACCTATTGTAAGTGCTAATAAATCAGAAGCTGTTTTATTGGATATTCGACAAACAATTGCAGAATTAGTGAATGATGTTTTTTATCAAACGCTTGCAAAATTAGCACACCAAAAAGGAAGCCAATTTAGTGCAGAATCTGTTGCGCCAACTATGATGAGTGATGGGCTATTGCATTATCGTTCTGTAGATTTACCCATGGGAGAATTTTGGTTAAATAGCCCCACACACGATAAGCCAAATGACATGTTAGATGCTATTTCTGGCGCACATATTTATGGAAAGAATATTGTTCAGTCGGAAAGTTTTACTACACTAAGAATGTCTTGGGACGAGCATCCAGGCATGTTAAAAACAATTGGGGATAGAAATTTTGCATTAGGCATAAATAAAATGGTTTTGCATGTATTTACCCATAATCCTTGGATGAACAAACAACCCGGTTATACACTAGATGGGGTAGGGTTGTACTTTCAACGAAACCAAACCTGGTTTAAGCAAGCCAAAGCCTGGATTGATTATTTGTCTCGGTGTCAATTATTGTTACAATTAGGAAAGCCTGTGGTAGATATTGCAGTATATACTGGAGATGAATTGCCCCGACGTGCATTATTGCCCGAAAAATTAATTGGTAGTTTGCCAGGAATATTTGGTAGCGAAAAATGTCTATCAGAAAAAAAACGTTTGCAGAATGAGGCGCAACCATTGCGCTCAATACCAGAAGGGGTAAGCCATTCAGCAAATATGGCCGATCCAGAAAAATGGGTGAATTGTTTAAATGGCTATGCCTATGATTCATTTAATCCGGATGCACTTTTGAATTTAGCAAAAGTAGAAAAAGGAAATATTGTATTACCAGGAGGTGCCAATTATAAACTATTGGTATTGCCTTCTAAGCATGCAATGAATCCGAATAATATTATAACGGATAGAGCAGTTCAAAAAATTATAGATTTAGCAAATGCAGGCGCCACTATTTTATTAGATAGTTCTTATCAGCAAATTATTTTAAAAGCAAAATTGCAATTTAAAAACACCAATGTTAATGGCAATAATTTAGTCATGGCATTTTTTGGCAAAGGAAAATTTGTTTTAACGCCTTATGTTCATAATAATTTTACAGCTTTGGCATTAGACCAAGACCTTATTATTAACAGTGCAGGTGTGCCATTTAATCAAATTGCTTATACACATAGAAAAATCACAAATACAGATATTTATTTTGTATCAAATCAAACCGCTATTAAAAAAAGAATTGAATTGTCTTTTAGAGTAAAAAATAAACAGCCCGAATTATGGGATGCTATTTCAGGAAAACAAATTGAAGATATTGTTTACCAAGAAAGAAACGGAAGAACGGAACTGTCTTATCTGTTTCATGAAAACGCTTCAATTTTTGTTTTGTTTCGCGAACGTATAAAATCTGTTTTAAAAAGTTCAGTCAAATTAAATGCCACTATATCTGAAAAAATTTCTTTCAATAAAAAATGGTCCTTGCAATTCGATACATTATTTGGGGGGGCTTCAAATGCAATTTTAGTAGATAGCTTAAGAGATTGGACAAGCCAAAAAGACGCCCGAATAAAGTACTACTCAGGAACTGTTTTATATTCAAATAGTTTTACAATTAATCAATTGCAAAATATTAAACTATCAATTCCTAGTATCAATAATATAGCATCAATTACTGTGAATGGAAAACCTTGTGGTATTTTATTTACAGCGCCTTTCGAATTAGATATTAGTAAGGCTTTGCAAAAAGGAATTAATAAAATAGAAATTGCAGTAACCAATACTTGGCGGAATCGTTTAATTGGAGACCATTTGTTACCAGAAATCAATCGAATTACTTATACAACCGCACCTTTTAGACTAGAGGGGAAACCATTGTCTAAAGCTGGTATAATTGGTCAAGTAGAACTAAATACCTATTGAGTCGTTTCAATGTCTATAAAAATATAACAAATACCGTTTATATTTACAAGGCATAAAACTAAACACTTGAAAAAAGAAACAGGAGCCATCCAAAAAAATTATTGGTATGGTTTAGGCAGGCAACATATAGAGATTCCCAAAGCCATCTTAAAAACAAAAGTACAAAACAATGTATTATTGGGCCAGCTATTCATTTGCAGTTTAGGATACTATCCAAATGCAAAAGGCCATTTCACCTATCGAAAAAATGGCTTTCCTGAAAATATTCTTTTTTATTGTGTTGATGGAAATGGCTGGTGTAAAATTGGCGAAAAGAAAATTGAAATTCACCCAAATGAATTCTTTATTCTTCCACAAAATGTAGAACATAGTTATGGCAGTTCCGACGACAATCCTTGGAGTGTTTATTGGATGCATATTGGAGGAGAAGCATTGCCGTATTTCAATCAATTGCATGTAATGCAAAAACATTTAAAAGCATTTCATGTTAAAAACAATGGCGATATTTTATCGGTGTATACGCAAATTTATAAAACGCTAGAATTAGGATATAGTATAGACAACCTGATTTTTGTTAATATGACGCTACATCATTTTTTAACACTATTTATTTACAATTCAAAACATTATCCTACAAGCGTTACAGATAAGGCCGACTGTGTTGATAGTTCTGTATTATATATGCAAGCGCATATCAATGAAAATATTTCTTTAGAAGAATTGTGCAAACACTTTAATTATTCTACTTCTAGATTTTGCAGTTTGTTTAAACAGAAAACAGGCTATGCACCCATTGATTATTTCATTCAAATGAAAATGCAAAAAGCTAGTCAGGAATTAGATTTTTCTGATCGGTCAATTAAAGATATTGCACTAACAATGGGCTTTGATGATCCGTATTATTTTTCAAAAAGGTTTAGAAAAGTGATTGGTGTTTCGCCACAAAAATATAGAACAAGAAAAAAAGAGTAATCTTGTACAGGCTTTTATAATTAAAGTTCATTTATTATGAGTTCATTAAATATCAAAATAAATCAAAAAAGCAATATTCCTTTATACAAGCAAATAGCCCAATCTATTATTGTACAGATTGATAAAGGGCAAATTGTTAAAGGAGCTATTTTGCCATCTATCAATGTATTTAGTAAAGAATTTTCAGTAGCAAGAGATACGGTAGAAAATGCCTATAAAATATTAAAAAAAGACGGCTATATTTCATCGGTAAAATCAAGAGGCTATTTTGTAAATGGTAGGAAAGACAAACGTTTGCGCGTTTTATTGGTTTTAAATAAAATTAGTTTCTTTAAAAAAATTATTTACTACAGTTTTCTAAATGCACTAAAAAAGAAAGCAATTGTCGATTTGCAAATCCATCATTACAACCCGGTTTTATTAAAAGAGATCTTAGAAAAAAATCTCGGATTGTATGATTACTTTGTAATTATGCCACATTTTGAAACCAATATTCCTAAAGAAGAATATATTGAGGTGTTAAAAATGGTGCCAGAAAATGAGTTAGTTATATTAGATAAATCGGTTCCGGAAATTTTTGGTTCTATGTCGGTAACACAAGATTTCATGTATGATACCTATGGTGCACTAGCCTCTTTTAGAAATCAATTTGAAAAATACAGCGAAATCATTTTAATATTTCCAGACTTAAGTAACCATCCTGTTGAAATCATTGAAGGGATTCAATTATTTTGTAAACAGAATAAATTCAAACTCAAAAAAAGATCCGATTCATTGCATTTAAAATTGGTAAATAAACAATGTTATATTGTTATTGAAGACGACGATTTAACTACATTAATTAAGCAAACACGTGCAGATAAATTAGTAATAGGAAAAGATATTGGCATCTTGTCTTTTAATGAAACGCAATTAAAGGAACTATTAGATATTTCAGTAATTAGTACCGATTTTGAATTAATGGGGCAAACAGCTGCCGACTTAATTCTTGGCAGTCAATATATACACGTAAAAAATCCATTTAATGTTATAAAACGTTCGTCGCTTTAAAACATTAAATGGATTAGAAAATTAAAAATCTTATTATTTTTTTGTAGTCTTACTATTTGGTATTTGTTGAATTAACCAATCTGTAAATTCTTTTGCAGCAAGGCCATTTTGAAATTCTGCGCTAAGTCTATCATTCACAATATATTCGTTATAAATCCAAGGATCTCCAATTGCAAAAACGGTTCCTTTGCCATATTTTACCGAAGCCATAATAATATCACCTTTGTCTTCAACTACTGCCTTAGCGTTTCCAGTAACAGTAATAGTTGAAATGCCTTTTAAATACAAGGTTCTAGCCGTTTTAAAAACATCTTGGTTTTCAGAAACCATTACTTTTCCTACTGATATGTCTTTAATAACGGAGTTACGTACTTTGTCTGTAAAATGAATGCCAAAAGCATCAGCTAATAAATTAAAATGCGGTAATTCGGCATTGGCAGAATCGTTTGTCATCATCACTAATACACCACCTTGTTTTACCCAATTTGCTATGACTTTAACTGCATCATCAGTCATGTAATTTGGGTTAGGAGATTCTTTTTGGTTATCAGGATCGGTAATTATATAGATAGAAGTACCTTTTAAATTCTCGGAATTAGGAGCAGTTTCTAGTTTTTTTGTAGTTAATCCCTTCTCATTAAAAATACTTCCCCATATAGAATAGCCATTTAGGGTTTTATCTTCCCATATATAGTGAAATCGTTCCTTAGTATTATCGGGATTTATTTTATACTCATTATTGTAATAGTAATCTAGGGTAACTGATTTGTTTTGAGCAACTAACACATTTGAAAATAATATTGTTAGACAGAAAAGGGTAGTTAATTTATAAGTCATGATATGTTTTTTGTGGAATGAAATTAGTTTCATTATCTATTAATAGTTAACATTTGAGCATAAATTCAACGAAATCGATTTCGTAATTTTTATGCAAAACAGGATAGTCACCTAAATCCTTTTACCTATGTTTGAGAAGCAGTTTAGTCTGTTTTAAACAGATACTAAACGTAATTAAAATTTCAATTGCCTAACACAAATTGCCAATTATGAGAAAAGCCATTCTCCTTACAACCCTTCTGTGCTGGTTTTCAAGCATGGTTTGGGCTCAAAACCGCCAAATTACAGGCCGGGTTTTAAACAACGAAACAGGTGCGATAGTTGCAGGTGCAAGTATCAGCATTAAAGGAAATCCTAAAGGTGTTATTGCAGACGCAGATGGTAAATTTACCATTAGTGTTGCATCAAAAGGAAACACTGTATTAGTAATTCAATCAGTTGGATTTACTAATCAAGAACTAGTTGTAAACAGTCAAACAAGTTTACTAGTAAAGCTTGTATCTGAAACAAAAGCATTAGATGATGTAGTTGTAGTAGGGTATGGCTCTGTGAAAAAGAAAGACTTAACTGGCGCAGTAGGTTCTATAAGTGCTGCTGAAATTGTTCGCTCAAATCCAACTAACATAACTCAAGCTATTCAAGGACAAGTTCCAGGAGTAGTAGTTACTAAAGGAAGTAATTTACCAGGTCAAGCTTTTAGTATTGATATCCGTGGAGAAAACACTATCAGTGGTGTAACAGAACCATTAGTTGTAATTGATGGAGTGATTGGCGGAAGGTTACGTGATATTAATCCAGCGGATATTGCTTCAATAGATATTCTTAAAGATGCATCATCTACAGCCATTTATGGTTCAAGAGGTGCGAATGGTGTTATCATCATTACTTCTAAAAAAGGATCCATTGGTAAAGCAAAAGTTACACTTGATTCTTATTTAGGACAAAAAATACCAGCGCATTTACCAGACTTACAAACTGCGCAACAATTCTATCAATCAATGGCAACGGATGTTGCATTGAACTTAGGAACCCCATTAGTTTTTTCTGTTAATGAATTAGCATTGATTAATAGTGGCGGATCAACCAACTGGGTAAAATCCTTAACCAAGCCAAGTATTAATACTGGTAATACAGTAGCTGTATCTGGTGGAACTGCAGGAACTACTTACCGTTTTTCTGGTGGATATATCCAAGAAGATGGAAATATTCCAAATACAACGTATAAGAAATACAGTTTAAATGGTGGCATTGATAGTAAAGTCAACAATTTCTTAAGGATAGGTTTTTCTGCTTATGTGAACTTTAATAATAACCCAACAGGTTCTTATGAAGCACTTCGTTCTGCTTATCGTGCAAGACCTACAGGGATTATTTACTATAAAGATTTAGTGGATCCTGCAGCTGTATATGATGCGGCAATCGGACCATGGAATGGCTATGCTGTTTGGATGGGAATTAAAGATAACCAAGTATTAAACCCATTGGTAGAAGCAGATCCTGCTAACTATCAGTTCTCAGTTACTACTACCAATGAAATGGGAAATGCTTATGCAGAAATCACTTTATTAAAAGGCTTAACATTTAAGTCATCAATTTCTGCTTCAGTAATTGATAACCGCCAAGGAGATTACAGAGGTACTTATACAAAAGATCGTGCTGCTGTGAATTTACCAAAAGCAACTTATTCAACTTCTGATTATGCCATTTATACATTCGATAATCAATTGAATTATAATTATGCAAAAGGAAAAAGTAAGTTGAGTGTTACTGCTTTACAAAGTGCCTATAAAAACACTGTTGAGTCTTATTCAATAGCAGTACAAAATTTACCTTATGCATCTGCTTGGTATAATTTAGGTACAGCAGGTTTATCGAATGTAACAGCTGTTAATAGTAGTTACGCGCTAAATACATTGCAATCTTATATGGGTAGAATTAACTACACCTTTAATGACAAATACTTGTTAACCTTAACTGGTAGAGGTGATGGGGCTTCTCAATTATCTAACAATAACAAATGGGCATTCTTCCCGTCTGGTGCATTAGCATGGCGTTTAGGTGATGAAAATTTCATTAAAAAAACCAATATTTTCTCTGATTTAAAATTAAGAGTTAGTTATGGTCAAGTAGGTAATGCAAACGTTTCTCCATATAGTACACAAGCATCTATCTTGAATACTATTTATGGATACGACCAAGCTTTGGGAAATGGATTTGCACCAGGAAATTTGGGTAACCAAGATTTGAAATGGGAGAGAAGTGAAGAGTTGAACTTAGGAGTAAACTTCGGTTTCTTAAACAATAGAATTTCTGGAGCAGTAGAAGTATATAATAGAACAACAAAAGATTTAATTTTAAAAGAAAACTTACCTACTTCTACAGGATTTACAACTGTAAATGCTAACGTAGGTAGAATTTCAAATAAAGGTGTTGAGATTCTTTTGAATACTAGAAACGTAGCTACCAAAGATTTTTCTTGGACAACTTCTATGAATTTTTCTAAAAACATTAACCGTATTGAAGAATTAGCAAATGGTGTTAGTTCTATTATTGGTAATGGTTTGTTTGTTGGTTCTCCTGTTAAAGTGTATTACGATTATAAATTTGCTGGCATCTGGCAGATTGCGGATAGTGCATTAGCTAAAACTTTTGGACAAGCGCCAGGATCTGTAAGAGTAGTTGATCAAAATGGTGATGGCGTTATATCTTCTGCAACTGGAAAAGATGACCGTGTTGTATTAGGTACACAATTACCAAACTACACAATTGGTATGACCAATAGAATGAATTTTAAACAATTTGATTTATCGTTTATGATGTATTATCGTAATGGAACATTGTACAACAACAACTTGTTGAATGGTACCATGGGAGATTATACCAATACACGTTATAACCACATCGTATTAAATTATTGGACTAGAAATAATCCTACAAATGACTGGTATGGAGTGGGTGTATCTCAACCATACAAATCAGCCATTCAGTACGAAGATGCTAGTTTCTTAAGGATATCTGATATTACCGTTGGTTATACTGTTCCAAAAGTTAAATTAGACAAATGGAATTTAGACAGAATGCGTGTTTATTTACAATTAACTAATCCGCAATTCTTTACTAAATACCATGGTCAAGACCCTGAGTACAACTCATCTTCTTATATAGATGATGTACCTTATATCATTTACACTTTTGGTTTAAATATTGGATTCTAAACAAAAACAAAAATTACTTTAAAAATAAATCTTATGAATATTTTTAAAAATTTCCGAAAAGCATCCATTGGCATTGCATTAATATGCATTGTTGGAGCTGGTTGCAGTAAGAATTTTCTAAATGAAATTAATCCTTCAAATAGAACAACCGACACTTATTATAACGATGCAACAGGTTACGAAAGTTTGGTAACTTCTTGTTATCCTTTATTAAGAGATATTGCCCAACAAAGAATTCTATCTTATGGTGGAACAGATGTGTTTGCTCAAGCTGGCTGGGGTGGTATCTATTTCAATCAACCCAATCAATTGGGTAGTCAATACGACCAGTATGATATTCGATTGAATGCATCACTAGGAGACCTTCAAACACTTTGGGATTTCTTGTATCGCGAAATCAATCGTTGTAATGCTGCAGTGGTAAGAGCTCCGGGTGTAATTGGCATGACCGATTCTTTAAAAACTGTTCGTGTTGCCGAAGCAAAGTTTTTGCGTTCATTATGTTATTTCTGGGCAGTACAACAATGGGGTGATATTCCAATGCCTTTAGTTGAAACAACTACTGCAAGTTTAGAAGTGGTAAAGACTCCTGCAAAAGATGTGTACACACAAATCATTAAAGACCTTACTGAATGTGTAGCAAAATTACCTGCTAAGCAAATTCAAGTAGGTCGTGGAACACAAGGAGCCGCTAAGTTTTTATTAGCTCGTGTATATTTAACGCGTGGTTGGAATTTTAATAATTCTTTGGGTGGTACACCTGCAGACTTTACAAGTTCTTTACAATTATGCGATCAAATTATTGCATCAGGATTATATCCTCTAGAAGCAAACTGGAATAATCTTTGGCCTTTGCACAATACCAATCCTAACAAAGAAACTGCTACTGCTGCAAGTTCTGTTGCAGTTGCTAATGCAAGTAAAGAAATCATTTTTGCAGTACAATATGCGAATGCCTCTAGTTATAACGGAGATCCTAGTGTAGGTACCTCAACAATTGGTAACGATATGCACGGTAGATTTGGTGGTGGACCAAGTGGCGTAGCGCAACAAGCTAGAACAAGTGCTTATAACCGTGTAAATGGTGGTGTAAATACAACTTGGGCTGCGTATCGATTATTCGATCCAGTTATGGACGTTCGTTATGCAGGTACTTTTAATAGCGTTTGTTATGCAACAACAGCTGGTACTGTTTCTTTAGCAACCAATAAGCCATACCCTCAAGCAATAACACTTACTTATGCTGCTGGAGATACTACGGGTATTGCTAATCCATGGAATGCACCAGCTACAACTGCTGCACAAAGAGGTGTTGATATACCAGGTGGTACCAAAAAATACTCTGTAATCAATACCAATGAATACCAAGGTTTAGGATATATTTCTGTTGGTAATGGCATTGTAGACAATTTGGCTTGGGGTCAACCTATGTTCTGGAAATTCTTTCAACCAGGTATTTTATATGGTGATGGATATTCTACTTTCAACGATCCTTTGTTCCGTTCAGCAGAAGTATATTTAATGGCTGCTGAAGCAATTGTTAAAGGTGGTACAGGTGCAGTTTTAGGAACTGCAGATGTTTACTATAATAAAATTTTAGATCGCGCTTTAGGTGCTGCCAATGCTGGTAAATCTCCAATGCGTGCTACTAATCCAGAAAAAGTAGATGATCCTATTACCAATATTGTTTCTTACAGAGCAACTCCTGCTACTATTTCAATTGATATGATATTAGATGAGTCTGCAAGAGAATTGTTAGGAGAAGGCAATCAAAGATGGTACGACTTAAAACGTACTGGTACTTTATTAACTCGTGCAGCTAAATACAATCCTTGGATTGCATATGGTTTAACCGGAACTCCATTGATAGCCGCTAAACACCTTTTAAGACCAATTCCTCAAGGAATGTTGGATAATTCTAATCCTAGAATTAGCCAGAACCCTGGGTATTAATAGTATTTGATTCTTATAGCAAATAGGCTGTATCGTTTAAATCGGTACAGCCTATTTTTTTATGCAGCGGATAAACTTTTAGTGATTTAGCTACTTAATGTACGTTTTAAGAGGGATGAATGGTATAGTTAACCTAACTGTTTGTTTTTTAAATTAATAGAACCGAAATTTCCCTTTTCATCAAATTTTTTCTACAAAAAGTGTAGACTTTCGCAATCGTTATAGTAAATAATTTTAACAATTTAAATGCTTTACTAAAAGGTTTTACCTAAGTTTAATTTCTAATTGCGATAGAATTAAATCAATCGTCTTTAAAATTTATTAACAATTGCCAAATCCAAATTGCCGATTTATGAGAAAAATCCTTCTTCTTATTGTGCTTATGTGTTGCTCTGTCAGCATATTATGGGCACAAACCCGCCAAGTTTCTGGTAAAGTAAATAACGAAACCGGTGCTCCACTTGTTGGTGCAAGTATTACTGTAAAAGGTTCTACAAAAGGCGTTGTTACTGATGCTCAGGGGAAATTTACCATTGCTATCCCTACAAAAGGGAACACAACTTTGGTAGTGAGTTCTGTTGGTTTTACCAATCAAGAACTATCAGTAAATAACCAATCAAACTTATCTGTCAAATTAGCTTCAGAGTCTAAAGCCTTAGATGATGTTGTTGTAGTTGGATATGGTTCTGTTAAAAAGAAAGACCTAACTGGTGCTGTTGGTTCAGTTAAAGCAGCAGAAATTGTTAGAGGTAACCCTGCGAATGCAACACAAGCATTACAAGGTCAAGTTCCTGGAGTTGTCGTTACCAAATTAAGTAACAAACCTGGTGCACTTTGGTCTATTGCTATTCGTGGTGAAAATACTATTACGCCAGATCCTAATGCCAATGGCGCCAAAAACTTAACACTAACAAGTAGTGGTCAACAGTTCATGGGAACTGAACCATTGGTTGTTATTGATGGAATAGTTGGAGGTAAACTTCAAGATATTAATCCCGCAGATATTGAAACAATCGATATCTTAAAAGATGCATCATCTACAGCTATCTATGGTTCTAGAGGGGCAAATGGAGTTGTAATCATTTCGTCTAAAAGAGGTGCTACAGGAAAACCAAGAGTAACCCTAGATTCCTATTATGGTATGAAAACACCTGCGCATTTGCCTGAAATGCAAAATGCACAACAATGGTATAAAACAGCTATTGAAGATGCTTCATTGAATCTTGGATATGCAGTTACACCTATAAGTGTATTTAACGTAAATGAGTTAGCTATCATCAATGCTGGAAAGTCTACAGATGTGCAAAGGTCATTAACACAAGCTGGTGTTAATACTGGTAACACATTGGCTATTTCTGGTGGTAATGGCGGTACCTCTTATCGTGTTTCTGGTGGTTATATTCAAGAAGTTGGTATGACGCCAAACACCAACTATAAGAAATACAATATGAATGCTGCTTTAGTATCTCAAATTGCTAAATTCTTAAAAGTGGGTATCACATTATATGAAAACTATTCTACTAACCCTACTGGTTCATTAGAAGTTCCAAGAACGGTTTATAGAACAAGACCAACTGCAACGCTTTATTACGCTGACTTAGTTGATCCTGCTGCTGGTGGTGATTTAGCTATAGGACCTGTAAATGGCTTTGCTGTTAAAATGGGTAATGGTAGTTCAATGAACCCATTATTAGAAGCATCTAGCTTAGCCAATTATACTTGGACAAGAAATGTATCTAGCCAAATGGGTAATGCTTTTGTTGAAGCAACATTCCTTAAGAATTTCACCTTTAAAACTTCTTTGTCTGGATCTTATCAATTAGCCAAACAAGATGAGTATAGAGGTAAATATTCTAAGTCTATCAATTTAGGCGCTCCTAGAGCTTCTGTAGAGAATGACTATAATATGTCTTACACAATAGACAACCAATTATCATACAATGCTCAAAAAGGTAAAAGCAAATTGAATATTACTGCTTTACAAAGTGCCTATAAAACAAATACTGAATTCAACTTGGTGGCTGTAACAGGCTTGCCATATAATTCTTTTTGGTATAATCTTCAGTCTCAAACAGGAACCCCAACAATTGCTAGTGGATTTACACAACGCCAATTGTCTTCTTATATGGGTCGTTTGAACTATACATTTAATGATAAGTACTTATTTACGTTTACTGGACGTTCAGATGGATCATCTGTATTGGCTGCTGGTCATAAATATGCATTCTTCCCTTCAGGTGCTTTTGCTTGGAAATTAGGAGATGAAAAGTTCATTAAAAAAATAGCTGCTATTTCGGATTTAAAATTACGCGTGAGTTATGGTCAAGTAGGAAACTCTGTTGTGTCTCCTTATTCAACAGCGGCAACATTACTTAGCACCAATTACGCTTTCCAACAAACAGGCGTAGCTGGTTTAGCTCCTAATAACTTACCAAACCAAGATTTAGGTTGGGAAAGAAGCCAAGAATTAAACCTTGGATTAAACTTAGGTTTGTTCAATAACAGGGTTTCTTTAACCATGGAAGTTTACAATAGAAGTACCAAGGATTTGATCATGAGAGAAGCACTTCCAACTACTAATGGATTTAGCTCTGTAACTGCTAACGTAGGTAAAGTATCTAATAAAGGGGTTGAAATTTTATTAAATACTGTAAACGTTGCTACTAAAAATGTTACTTGGACTACTTCTATCAATTTTGCAAAAAATATCAATAGAGTAGAAGAATTACCAAATGGTGCCATGTACGGATGGAGTGGTGGAACTAGTCCAGAAAACGTATTGGCTGTAGGGTATCCTCTAAAAAGTTTCTTGTATTACAAATCTGCAGGAATATGGCAATTAGCGGATAGTGTTTTGGCTAAATCTTATGGTGCTGTTCCAGGATCTGTAAGAATTGTAGACCAAAATAATGATGGTAAAATTAGTACCGGTGTTATAGGACAAGATGACCGTATTATATTAGGCACACAATTACCAAACTTCACAATGGGTATGACCAACAGAGTAAGTTTCCGCAACTTCGATTTCTCTGTAATGATGTATTACCGTAATGGTACTATGTATAAGAATGATTTCTTAAGCCAATATGTACAAGATTACAATGGTGGATGGGGTCGTTTGAATGTTAATTATTGGACAAGAAACAACCCTTCAAATGAAATGTGGGGAATGGGTGTTGCTAAATCAAACAGTGATGCCATCTATTATGAAGATGCTAGTTTCTTAAGAATTTCTGATTTAACAATGGGCTATAATTTGCCAAAAGCAAAATTAGAAAAACTAGGAATCGATAGACTTCGTTTTTATTTTCAATTAGTTAATCCTGCCCGCTTTACTAAATTCCGTGGTAACGATCCTGAATACAATGGTGGTGGATATCAGGATGATTTTGAGGCAATCAATTACACATTTGGTGTAAATGTTGGATTCTAATAATTAAATAAAAAAATTAAAATAAATTGTATGCGAATTTTTAAAAATATTCAAAAAGCTTCAATAGTTTTTCTATTGTTAAGTCTTTTTCAAATTGGTTGTAAAAAAGACTTTTTAGATGAGTACAATCCTGCCAACAGAACTACAGATAACTTTTATGTAGATGCTGCTGGTTTAGATGCACTTGTAAACTCTTGTTATCCTTTGTTAAGAGATATCACTCAGTCAAGACAGCTAACTTTAAGAGGTACTGATTTGTTTACTGCAAATGGTTGGGGTGGTATTTTCTATGGTTTGCCGAATCAAGATGGCAATGCCCTAGAGCAATTCGATATTCGATTGAATTCAACTTGGGCTGATTTGAGTGGCTACTGGGATAATTTATACAAAGAAATTAACCGTTGTAATACTGTATTAACTCGTCAAAATAACTTTGTAGGGGTATCTCAAGCAGTTTTGAATTCTAGAATTGGAGAAGCTAAATTTTTACGTGCATTAAGTTATTTCTGGTTGGTACAACAATGGGGCGATGTTCCAATGCCACTAACAGAATCACTTGCTGGAACTTTAAGTGCAGATAAAACACTAGCTAAGGATGTATACACACAAATAGTAACTGATTTAACAGCTTGTGTGGCTACTATGCCTGTTACCCAAACAGATAATGGACGTATAACACAAGGTGCTGCTAAATTTTTATTAGCTAAAGTACTTTTAACCAGAGGATGGAATTTCAATAATTCTTTGGGTGGAACGCCTGCAGATTTTACCGCTGCACTTAAATTATGTGATGAAATTATTGCTAGTAATTTATATCCACTAGAAGCTAAATGGGCTGATTTATTTCCTATACATCCAAAAAATGTAACAGCAGCACAACCAGCAATGGCCGCTTCTGTAGCAGTTGCGAATGTTAGTAAAGAAGTTATTCTTGCAGTACAATATGCAAACCCTGCTTATTATAATGGAGATGGTAATTTAGATCCTGCAAAAGGATTGATTGGTAACAATATGCATAGTCAGTTTTATCCAGGACCTGCTGGTATTGCGCAAGCAGGTGGCGCAACATTATGGTATACAAAATTACAAGGTAATGGATTCAATCCAACTTGGGCTGCCTACCGTATGTATGATCCACAATTAGATACACGTTATGATGGAACTTTTAACAGTGTTTGTTATGCAACAACTGCAAACACAACTACTTTAAGTTCTGTGAATAATAATATTCTTACTACTTACCCAGCACCGCTTGTTTATGCAATTGGCGATACTACTGCTATTGTAATGCCTTGGAATACACCAGTTACTTTAGCTGCTGATAGAGGTAAAAACCAAGTAGGTGGAACTAAAAAATATTCTGTTAATAATATTAGTGAGATTGTTGGATACAACCCTACTGCTGGTGTTAAAGACAATATGTTTTGGGCGGCGCCAATGTTCTGGAAATTCTTCCAACCAGGTGTTTCTTACAATGATGGATTCTCAACCTATAACGATCCTATCTTCCGTTCTGCCGAAGTTTATTTAATGGCTGCTGAAGCAATTGTTAAAGGTGGTACAGGTGCTGTTTTAGGAACTGCTGATGTTTATTACAACAAAGTACTTGATCGTGCTTTGGGTACTGCAAATGCTGGTAAAACACCTAATCGTGCATTGAATCCAGAAAAAGGAACTGAAGCTCCAACTAATGTGTTAGCCTATAGAGCTACTCCAGCTAATATTAGCGTTGATATGATTTTAGACGAATCAGGTAGAGAGTTTTTAGGAGAGAGTATGCGTTGGTACGATTTAAAACGTACTCAAACAATTGGTACTCGTGCTGTTAAATACAATCCTTGGGTAGGATATGGTTTAAATGGCGTTCAGCAGTTTAATGCTGCTAAGCACTACTTACGTCCAATACCTCAATCAATGATTGATGTAACACTTCCAAAAATCACTCAGAATCCTGGGTACTAAATAAAAAAAAGAAAGAGAATTTGTGTTAAACAAATTCTCTTTCTTTTTTTTATTATATTTTTTCGTTTTTGAGGAATCCCCTTTTTTAATATCGCATTATTACCTTCCTATCTAATGAATAACTAATTCTTATTGATAAGATTAGCACTAATTTATTTTGTTAAACAACAATCGATCATGTCTCTTAAAGTTGCTCCTTTTTTTTTAGGCTTATTATTATGTTCTAGTACTAATTTATTAGCACAAAAAACTGTTAATACTAAATTGGCTAAAACTGATTTAGTAGAGCCAATGGTTGATGCGGCCAATTCTCGTTTCTTTTATTTTAGTTCTGCTACAAGACCATTTGGTATGGTTAACTTAAGTCCAGACATGGCATTGAATGGCGTATGGAATACTGGTTATAGATATAACGACGACACCATCAAATGCTTTAGTCATATTCACTGTTGGGAATTATCGGGCATACCCGTATTACCTACAACAGGTGTTTTTAAAGGTCAGTTAGGTCCGAATGCTTATGGATCTTCTTACACACACCAACAAGAAATTGCAAAACCAGGCTACCATAAAGTAGTATTGAAAGATTATGGCATTACTGCCGAATTAACATCCACTACAAGGGTAGGCTTTCATAGATATACTTTTCCAAAATCGGCAGATAGTCATATACTATTTGACTTTACAACAGTGTTGGGTTCTTCTGAAACACAGTCTGCCAATACACACCAAGTAAATGATCATAGCATTGCTGGAGAAGTAACAATGGCTCCAACTGTTCGTAGACCAAAACCAATCACTGTATTTTTTGTAGTTGAATTCGACAAGCCATTCGATTCATTTAAAGGTTGGAAAGACGGAAAAATTCTGGCCGATCAAAACAGCGTTAGTGGTGCACACACGGGTGTTTATGTAAATTTTGCTACCACTGCAAATGAAGTTAGAAAAATGAAAGTGGCCATTTCATACACAAGTGTTGCGGCTGCTGAAAATAATTTAAAAATAGAATTACCACATTGGGATTTTGATAGAATAGTTAAAGAATCTGCAGCGGAATGGAATGAATGGTTGGGTAGAATAGATGTTGAAGGAGGAACCCTTACCGAACAAAGAAGATTTTATACCGATTTATGGCATGCATTACAAGGAAGAAGAATTGTGAGTGACCATAGTGGCACATATATAGATCATACAGGAGCAAAACCTAGAATCGGACAAATTCCATTAGGTGCTAATGGCAAACCTAAATTTAACGAGTATAATTCAGATTCTTTTTGGGGTGCACAATGGTCAATCAATACGCTTTGGCATTTAGTATATCCAGAATTAA
>CAIKZP010000168.1 GCA_903831935.1 uncultured Bacteroidota bacterium
AAAATATAATATTAAATTAGATCAACATTACAGTTAAACCATATAATTCAATATTTAAGCCTATGTTAGCGTTTGCGGCACGCTAGTACTTCTTCTACTTTTTATTCTTCGTCGCTAATTATATTAATAAAATGTAATTTTCCACTTGCATCTTCTGCCATTAAAATCATTCCATTACTTTCTATACCACGCATTTTACGAGGGGCTAAATTCACCACAACGCTTACTTGTTTTCCTACAATATCTGCAGGATTAAAGTGCATGGCAATCCCAGATACAATGGTTCTAGTTTCAAATCCTAAATCTACTTCAAGCTTTAAAAGTTTATCTGCTTTCTCTACTTTTTCGGCACTAACAATTGTTCCAACGCGCAAATCAATTTTTGCAAAATCGTCAAATACAATTTCAGGCTTTAATGGGGCAATTGTTTTTTCTGCTGCTATTTCTGGTATAGCGGCAGATTCTTGTTTGGATGTTTCCAAGGCTTTCTGTAATTTTTCTATTTGGTAAGCAACTTCTGTATCTTCTATTTTTCTAAACAAAAGTTCCGGAGGGCGAAGGGTATAGCCTACGCGGAGTAAATGTAATTTTCCGGCATTTTCCCATTCTAATATTTTAGGTACCACTTTTAATAAGTAGCAAATTTTAGTTGCAGTGAATGGTAAAAAAGGATTTACTAAAATAGCAAGGTTGGCACATATTTGTAAACAGATATGTAAGCAATTATTAATTTGCTGCTGCGCTTCTATTGTAATTTGGCCATTTTCATCTAATTGTTTAGCAAGAATCCAAGGCTCTTTCTTTTGCATGTACTGATTGCCAGTTCTAGCTAAATTAATCACTTCAAATAAGGCATCGCGAAACTTATATTGCTCTAATAAACTTTCTACTTTTTTTGTAGCGGTACTAATTTCTGCAATGGTTGCTTTATCTAATTCATCTAATAAATCAACGTGTAAAGGAGGCACTTTGCTTTTGCATAATTTATGCATTAGCACAAGTGCACGATTAATAAAGTTTCCAAAAATATTTACAAGTTCACTATTGTTGGCGTCTTGAAAACCTTTCCAGGTAAATTCACTGTCTTTTGTTTCTGGCGCAATTTGCGTTAAATAATATCGAAGTGCATCTGCAAGTTGTGGTCCGCCATTTTCTTTGTTGATGAAATCGTCAATATAGTCTTGCATTTCGAGTTTCCAGTTTCTACTAGTACTCATTTTGTCGCCTTCTAAATTCATGAACTCATTAGCTGGCACATTATCTGGTAAAATATCGCCGTGCAATTTGAGCATCACAGGAAAAATAATACAATGGAATACAATATTGTCTTTGCCAATAAAATGTACCAATTTGGTATCCTTGCTTTGCCAATAAGGCTTCCAGTCTTTGTCGTTTTCAATAGCCCATTGTTTGGTAGCACTGATATAACCAATAGGCGCATCAAACCAAACATATAATACTTTTCCATCGGCTTCTGCTAATGGCACTTTTATACCCCAGTCTAAATCACGTGTTACAGCCCTTGCTTGCAATCCCCCATCAATCCAACTTTTACACTGGCCCAAAACGGTACTACGCCAATCTGCAGCATGGTCTTTTAATATCCATTCTCTTAAAAAATCTTCGTGTCTATCTAATGGCAAGTACCAGTGCTTGGTAGCTTTTTTAATAGGCTTATTGCCACTTAAAGTACTTACAGGATTAATTAGTTCATCGGGGCTTAAGCTTTTGCCACAGCGCTCACACTGGTCTCCAAAAGCACTTTCGTATGCGCAGTTAGGGCAGGTTCCTTTTATATAACGGTCGGCCAAAAAACTATTGGCAGATTCGTCGAAATATTGTTCGCTTTCCTTGATTTCTAAATCGGCGTTATTATTTAAAACCGTAAAAAATTCTTGTGCAGTTTCGTGGTGCAAAGGATCACTAGTACGGTGATAAATATCAAAAGCAATACCTAGGTCTTTAAAATTCTGGGCAATGATTGGATGGTATTTATCAATAATGGCTTGTGCCGTAGTACCCTCTTTTGTTGCTTGAATAGGAATGGCTGTACCGTGTTCGTCACTACCGCATACAAAAACCACATCGCGTTTTTGTGCTTTTAAATAGCGAACATAAGTATCTGCAGGCAAATACGCTCCTGCCAAGTGGCCAATATGTTTTAGGCCATTAGCATAAGGTAAGGCTGCGGTAATTAAATATCTTTTTGGATGGTTCATTTTTGTCGGGTCTATTAATCAAACAAGTGCCTAAATAGTATACACGCTAACTGTGC
>CAIKZP010000169.1 GCA_903831935.1 uncultured Bacteroidota bacterium
TCCTTACACAACCAAGAAACCGATTTTGAAGACGCGTATTTTTTAAATAAGTCGGGTGATTTTAATAGGATGTATGAGTTCATGCAAATACCCACAGAATTTTTTACAGCAACAGGAAAAAGCAGTGTACAATCAGTAGCGCATCATTTACATGGTGCAGATAAAGTATTGTTAGTACATGATACGTTTACTAAAGAATCAGATATTGATTATTTGCAAAAAATTGCAGCAGACCAACCCAACAAATGGCAGTATTGTTTGTGTGTTAATGCCAACCAATATATTAGTAATGCATTGCCACCAATAGAACTGTTTAGAGAGAAAAATTGTAGGATAGTTATAGGGACAGATAGTTTAGCTAGCAATCATTCACTGAGTATTTTAAACGAGCTAAAAACAATAGGAAAGTTTTATAAAACAATTCCATTAACTGAGCAGTTGCAATGGGCAAGTTTTAATGGCGCAGCAGCACTAGGTTTTAATGAACAATATGGCGAAATTGTAAAAGGAAAACAACCCGGAATTATTTTAATTGATGGAATAGAAAACAATCAATTAACAACCGCATCTGCAGTGCGCAGATTAATTTAATTAACTCAATACTTCTTGTAAAATAGGTAGGCTTTTTATTTCGCCAAAGTCTTGAATATGAAGTGCCATAAAAGTTTGGTAGGCGGTTAATAATTCGCGACGAATATTTCTATTTAAAATTAATACTTCTAATTCATTGCTGTTTTGAAGGTGCAATAATTCAGAAGTTGTTTTAGCAAGAAGGCCTTCAATAAAATAAGGATGCGCAGGTTGCTCGGCAATAAACATTCCTTCACGCAAATCAAAAACTGGTGTTTGTTCGGAATAAGATCCTAATAATTGAAAACCCAATTCACTAGCTAAGTGCAGCATAAAGTATAAAGGCAGGTTAGCCCCAAAAGCATCATTGGCAGTATCAAGTTTTTTTAACGTGTCTTCCACAAAATAATACAGGCTAGGATTGGGCTCTGGCTCTTTGAGCGCGTGTTGCAAGAGTTCCATTAAATATACAGAAACGGTATTTTTAACAACATCAAAAAATAAGTTTTCGTATAAATGACTCCATTGGTATTCGCGAATAAATTGCAACTGACGTTGGGTATTGTGTTGCACTTCCATTTCAATTAAAGCAGCGGGAATAAAATAACTTGCTTTACCGGCAGATGTTTTACTGCTTTTTCTAACACCCTTAACAATATAACTCTGAACACCAAATAATTCTGTGTAAACATTGGTGATGATACTTGTTTCGCCATACTTCACGGTACGCAAAACAATACCTCGAGTGGTATGAAACATGTTGTTTAGTTTGCTATCGGATTGAGTTTAATAATGCCAACTGCATTTAGTCCGCGCATCACAAAAAATGTAAGGTCAAACTCAAACCATTTTTTTGCAAAATTTGCATCGTCTTTTGCATAGTGGTGATTGTTTTGAAACAATTCTCCCATGAGCAAAATTCCCCAAGGTGAAGTGTTTTTAGAATGGTCGCCATTATTGAAATTACTATAGCCATATTTGTGTCCGCACCAGTTTACAATGGCACCTTGAATAGGGCCCATCATAAAGTGAACGGGTAACAATAAAAACCACCAAGCATTGGGGGCAAAATAAATATAAAAACAGGTATACAATGCGCCAAAACTTAATCGTGTAATAATATGATGACCAAATTTATCTAAGCGATCCCAGACAGGTAAATACTCGGCAGTGAATTGCGCATCTGGTAAATTTTTTCCGGTTAAAAATCCGCGGAAAATAACAATCGTACTCTTCATCATCTGGTACACATCTTTAAAAAAATGTGGAGAATGTGGATCTTTTTCTGTGTCGCTATAAACATGGTGCATTCTGTGCATCACACCATAAGCACGTGGAACTAAAAAAGAAGAACCTTGAATAAACCATGTAGCTAGGTAAAAAGTTCTTTCCCAATTTTTACTCGTTGTATACATTTTATGAGATGCAAAACGGTGTAAGAAAAAGGAATGAAAAAATAAAGACAAAAACCAATGTCCAAAGAAAAAAGCTAAAATGGCAAGCATAGTTTGGGTGTTGATTATTAAAAATTTAAGATAGCATGTTTTTTACATGGCACCCGTAAACTGTTTTAGAAAACGCACGTCATTTTGCGAATACAAACGCAAATCGTTTACCTGATATTTTAATTGGGTAATTCTTTCAACGCCCATTCCAAAAGCAAATCCAGTATATTTATTTGAATCAATTCCAAAGTTCTCTAACACTTTTGGATGCACCATTCCACTACCTAAAATTTCAACCCAACCAGTATGTTTACAAATATTACAACCATCGCCTGCACAAATCAAACAACTAATATCCATTTCGGCACTAGGCTCGGTAAATGGAAAATAACTAGGCCTAAAACGCACTTTTACATCCTTACCAAACATCTCTTGTACAAAGAAATACAAGGTTTGTTTCAAATCGGCAAAGCTTACATTTTCATCAATATACAATCCTTCTACTTGGTGAAAAAAGCAGTGCGCGCGTGCAGAAATGGTTTCGTTTCGGTAAACCCTTCCTGGGCAAATCACCCGAATTGGCGGTTTTTGCGTTTCCATAACACGTGCCTGAACACTACTAGTATGGGTGCGTAAAAGCCAAGCAGGGTTTTGGTTGATATAAAAAGTATCCTGCATATCGCGAGCGGGATGGTCTTCTGGAAGGTTCATGGCACCGAAATTGTGCCAGTCATCTTCAATTTCAGGACCTTCTGCCACCGCAAAACCTAGGCGGCGAAAAATAGCCACTATTTGGTTTCTAACAATATTTAATGGATGACGTGTTCCTACCGCAATCGCATCGCCAGGAAGTGATAAATCAATGGATGGACCAGTTGCAATATCCGCTGCTGTATTGGCTTTCAGCGCTTCGTACTTGGTTTCGGCAAACAGTTTAAAATCATTTAAAATCTGTCCGAAAGCCTTTTTTTGCTCGTTCGGAACATTTTTCATTTCGCCCATAATTGCCTTTACCAAACCTTTTGTACCAAGCCATTTGATACGAAAAGCTTCCGCCATTTCGGCGTTTGTAGCATCGGCAGCAGCTATTTCCTGCTTATATCCTTCAATTTGTTGCAATAAGGCTTCCATTTTGCGAAGATACTGATTGATTGTTATTTTTGCTCAAACACAAAATTTCTGCTAACAACAAGCAATGCCTACATTTGCTGATGAATTTGAATGATCAGATGGAATACAATACAGATCGAAATTATTTGGGAATGAAAGAATACGGCCGTCACGTACAAAAGATGGTGGAGTATTTATTAACGATAGAAGACCGCGAAAAGCGTCAAGAACAAACAAAAGCAGTTATTGAATTAATGGGCTTTTTAAATCCGCATTTAAAAAATGTAGAGGACTTCCGCCACAAATTGTGGGATCACTTATTTTTCATCAGCGATTTTAAATTAGAGGTTGACAGCCCTTATCCTATCCCACAAAAAGAAACCTATAAACTTAAACCAGATCCACTTCCTTATCCTAAACGTCATCCAAAATATGCGCACTTAGGTAAAAACCTAGAAGTGGTGATTGATAAGGCTTTGAAGGAAGAAGATCCAGAGAAAAAAGCAGGTTTTGCGCATGCAATTGCCTACTACATGAAACTGGCTTATAGTAACTGGCACAAAGAATTGGTACACGACGATTCTATCCGTGCAGAATTAAATAATATTACTGGTGGAGAATTAGAATTTAGCAATACGCCATATATTAAACACCGCAATCAAAACTTTGAACGCGACGATTACAGACCAAATAATGGTGGTGGACGTTGGCAACAAAATTTTGGTGGACGCAATAATAATAACCGCAATGCTGGTGGCCGATCAGACAACAGAGCCGGCGGAAATAACGGAAGACCTAATAACAGAAACACCAATGGCAATACTGCTCAAAATCGCGACAATCGCGGCAATAACAGCAATGCCAATAATGGCGGCCGACCAGATACAAGGGGCGGACAGTTTAAAAAACGCTATTAAACTTTAAGGAATTAGTAGGTAGATTTCAGTGACTGAAAGGAATTTTCGGGCATCTTATTTTACTTAATAATCGTTACCGATCCACTAATTAAAGCTCGTCCATTTTTAGGATTGATAATATAATAGTAGGTGCCTACTGGTAAAGGATTGCCTTTGTAAGTTCCATCCCATTCTTTGTTGTAACCCAATGACGAAAACACTTTCTGACCATAACGGTTAAATACATCTATCGTTGCGCCAGGGTAAGATTCTAGGTATTGTATTTTCCAGGTATCATTAATACCATCGCCATTTGGTGAAAACACATTGGGCACTAATGGCGCCAACAATACTTTTACAAATATCGTATCCGATACCGAACAATTGCCGATGCCTGTTAAAGTTAGTTTATACGTGATATCGGTTTGTGGTTTACTAATGGGTACCATGGCGGTGTCGCTGCTTAAATCGGTGGCTGGTGTCCATAAATAACTCAATGCTGTGCCATATACGTATTTGGGTTTGATAGGGATCATACCAAATTCTAAGACCACCAAATTAGGCCCCAGTACTAATTTTGGATAAGGGTGCACTGTAACCGTTTTAACCATCGTATCGCTTACACAACCTTGTTGGTTATAGGCATACAAACTGATTTGAAAACTACCAGAATCGGTAAATTTCTTGTTCGGGTTTTGCACACCTGAACTAGTGCCATTGGCTAAATCCCAATACCAAGTATTAATAGCACTGGTTTTGCCATTGCTATTGTCTATAAAATTAATCTGGTCGTTCAAGCATATCTCCGATGGATTGGTAGCAAAATCTGCTTTCGGTTGCGGATAAATAGCCGATAATATTTGCGTTAACGAATCAACACACAAATCTTTGCTCGTAACTTTTAATTGCACATTCACAGGGCCTAGTGCCGTGTATTGGTGCGTTGGTTGTTTGAGTGTAGAAGCCGATGGATCATTCGGATCTCCAAAATTCCATAAGTATGTAAACAACCCTTCGCTATTGTCTTTGATAGTGGAGATATCTTTAAACACACCTCTTCCATCTGGTAAACAAATACTAGGTAGTGTAAAGTTTACTACCGGTAAAAAGTTGAGTTTTAGGTTTTGAATATTGTAGGTACTTCTACATCCACTATCTGTTATTACGCGCAAACTAGCCGCATAAGTATTGCCTGCAGCGTATTTTTTGGTGAAGCTTGCCGTATTGGTATAAAGGGTATTAGTGCCATCACCAAAATCCCAATAGCGTTGTACGATATTACTATAGTTGGCTACTGATGAATCGGTAAATTGAATATTGTTCTTTTCGCATAGTATAGCATTCACGCCCCATTTGGCTATTGGCGAAGGCCATACTGTGATGGGTTTTGTGGCAGAGTCGGCACAACCAAAAGATGTGCTATAAAAATATTTAATAGGATATGTGCCAGGAATTTGACTATTGGGGGTATATAGTCCTGTAGCGTTTATGCCACTGCCCGTAAACACAAATACACCTGGTACCCCGCCTGTTTCTTTGGCCTGTGTAATTTGACGTGCTGTGGTATCATTACAAATACCCGGCACTGTTGTAAACTGCACGTTAGGGCTTTGGTGGATGGTAATGGTTTTGGTAATACTACTAGCACAAACAGAAGAATTACCTGAGTGTGCAGTCATTCTAATTTGGTAGGTTTTGGTTGCAGGTGTTTGAAA
>CAIKZP010000170.1 GCA_903831935.1 uncultured Bacteroidota bacterium
AAATCCTAATATTGAAATAAAAAAGTGGTTTTATACCAACTTGACAAGTTCAAGTGGATTGCCTGTCTATGATGGTTATGCACCTAATAATGGAGTAAATGAATATATCATTATGAATGGTAGAGCATCTACTCAAGAGCAAGGTAAAATCAGTTATACTAATGGGGTAACCATTGATGTTGACATTGTAATAAAAAATAGTAACTTTGGCTATAAACGAGCCGAAACTATAAGTGATTTAATACTGACTGCAATCAATTCACAAACTGCAATTACCCTATCAAATGGGTTTTATGCATCAAGTTTAGTGGTAGGTGCAATTAGAAACTTAGATGCCTTAGAACCTTCGGACAATATATTTAGAACAATAATAACTTATAATTTAATAATAACTCAAAATTAAAATAAAATGGCAGAAACTAAAGTATCAGCAAGGGATTATATCCTTTTAGCAGATTTAGCTGGTGGTACAACTTTTATACCAGTAGCGTGTCTTACGACAAACTCATTCACATCAACTGTTAACACTATTGATGCAACTTCAAAATGTGGAGACCAATTCCAAGCTGGTCCTGCATACACACAATCATTCAAAGCAGAAGGTTTTGCAATTGATGAAACAGGAACTCCTAGTAAGGATTCTTACCAACAATTGTATGCTGCTCACGCTGCAAGAACTGTATTTACTATTAAAATGGGTAAAGCAACTCCAACTACTGGTGATGTTTATTATGGTGGTCTTTCAACAAGTACTGTTTTTATTAGCGACTTTGATGTAACTGCTGCTGATAAAGATGATGTTAAGTTTACTGCTACTTTTGTAGTATGTGTTCCACCAATTGCACAAACTGAAGTACCCGTATAATAAAAAATAAAAATCTATGTTTGAATTAAGAATAAACAACAAAACAATTCAATTAAAATGGGGTACTTGGTCAATGAGGGAATTTTGCAAAGCAAAAGAAATAACCATTGACAAATACTTTGAAGTCTTAGGTAATAATCAATATGACTTGGATAACATTGTTAAATTAATACATATCGGTTATAAATCGGCTTGTATGACTAACAAACAAGAAATTGAATTTACTGAAGATAATGTTTGTGATTGGATTGATGAAATAGGTGGTATTTTTAATCCTGAAGGACAAGTGCTTATATACTTGAAGTACATTGTAGAAAATACAGTTACGGCAGTACAAGGCAATCCTAAAGAAGAAAAAAAAAAGCCTAATAAAGTTAAATTGGGATGATATTTTAGTTAAGGCTGCTGAATGCAATATAAGACCCAATGAATTTTGGGAAATGACTTGGAAAGATTTTTCTATTATCGTAATGGGTAAAGAAAGGCAAGAGTTAAACGAATGGGCTAGGACTAGAAACCTAGCCTATATTGTATATTTAAGTAGCAGTACTGAAAAATCGCCTAAATCAATAAAGGCTTTTTGGCACATACCAGCAATAGATGACTTAGAAATTGATGAAGAAAAGACAATGTTAACGGATGACCAATTGGCAAGGACTTTAAAATTGTATGGAGTAAATTAATTATTATGGCAGAAAATTTTGATAAGTTTAGTATTAGTATTGATGCAGATGTATCAGCATTACAATCTAGCTTAAAGGCTGCTCAAAATACTCTTGCACAATTTGAAGGTGCATTAAAGAAAGCAACAAGTATTGGTGAAATTAATTATCTAAATAAAAATATAGATAATTTAAAAGGTACAATTGCTCAATTAAACCAACAAGCTGGTCAGTTAGGTAAACCAATGGGTGATGCTTCTCAATCACTTATTAACTTCTCAAGAATTGCACAAGATGCTCCTTATGGTATAATGGGAGTTGCGAATAACTTAAACCCTATGGTTGAGTCGTTCCAAAGATTAGCACAAACTGAAGGTGGAACTAAGAAGGCATTACAAGCAATGATTCAAGGATTAGCTGGACCAGCAGGGGTAGGTGTTGCAATTGGTATTGTTTCTTCATTAGCAGTTACTTTTAGTAAAGAGATTGCAGCATTCTTTAAAGGTCCAACTGCCGAATTAGAAAAGTTTAGAGAAGAATTAAACAAAGTTGCTCAAGAAATTTATAAAGTAATTGGTCAAGAACAAACTAAAAGAACTAAGGGAATACTTTTAGTAGAACTTATTACTGGTGGAAATAAAACACAACAAGAAGA